>JAPHTE010000456.1 GCA_026196445.1 Lysobacterales bacterium | reverse complement strand
AGGTGAGAAAGCAAATCTTTATCGAAAGCCCGTTACCGAACCCGGGCTTGTTGTTCCGCCAAGCTGCACTACACAGGCTTTCTGGTTACCGGGACGTGGGTTGGCCGGAGGACTACGACCTGTTGTTGCGTGCCGATGCCGCCGGAATGCAGATGGGCAAGCCCGCCGGTATCCTGCTGCGCTGGCGGGAACACGAAACCCGCCTGACCCATACCGATCAGCGTTATGCGCGTGAGCAGTTCATGCGCGCCAAGGTACATTTCCTGGTAAACCACAGGCTGAAGGGCCAACGGTTGGTTATATGGGGGGCTGGTCCAACCGGCCGTGATTTACATGACATGATCATAGCGGAAGGCGGGGTCATCGATGGTTTTCTCGAAGTACATCCCCGGCGGATCGGTGGCCGGAAGCGTGGTTTGCCGGTGTGGCCGATTGATAAATGCGGGGAAGCCGGCCTGCCGATAATCCTGGTTGCGGTTGGCGCCGCGGGTGCTCGTGAGGACATTGCAAAGTACATGGCCCAGCATGACAGGACCGAGGGTGAAGACTACCTGTATGTCGCCTGATAGAATCGTAACCATGTCAAAACTCGATAACATCAGGTGCTTGCTGGTTCAGAGCCAGCTGTTCTGGGCCGATTCCGCCGCCAATCGCCGGCAACTCGAAACAATAACGCGTGACAACGCGATGGGCGTTGACCTGGTCGTATTTCCCGAGACCTTCACCAGTGGTTTCCTGGGTGATATGCAGGCCGGTGCTGAGCCCATGAACGGAGAAACCGTGCAGTGGATGCTATCGTTGGCGTCGGAACTGGGCTGTGTCTTGTGTGGTAGCGTTGCGATCACGACCGAACGCGGAACGGCCAACCGTTTCCTGTGGGCGCAGCCCGACGGCCAGCTGCAGTTCTACGACAAACGTCATTTGTTCTCTTTCGGTGGCGAGGATCGTCGCTACATCGCCGGAGATGAGAGAAAGGTTTTCCGTTACCGGGGCTGGCGGATCTGCCCGCAGGTCTGTTACGACCTGCGCTTCCCCGTATGGTGCCGTAACCGGGACGACTATGACCTGCTGATATTCGTCGCCAACTGGCCGGATACCCGGGCTGCTGCCTGGTCGGCCCTGCTCAGGGCGCGTGCGATCGAAAACCAGTGTTACGTGATCGGGGTCAACCGTAGTGGCAAGGACCCGCGCGGGTTGCAATACCAGGGCGATAGCGCGGTTTATGACCCGCTGGGCGAACTTGTCCTGGACCTGGGCAGCGAGGAGAATGCTGCCAGCAAGCTGCTGCACCTTGACAAGATACGTTCGACCCGTCGTTTACTGCCGTTCCAGCGCGATGCGGATGAATTCAAGATTTTCTAACTGCGCTTGGACAACCAGCGCCAAACCGCGCCGCGCGGCAGTTGCTTGCCGGTAATATTGCCCATCAGGGCGTGTGTATCCATCAGGGTCCAGGTCATCAGGCTGTGCGCCTGGTCGCGGCCGGCAAACAGCAGGCGGTCATTGACTTGCAGTTCAGTATCCCCATCAGGCAGGAACAGCCGCTGTGCACCGCGTTCCAGGGAAAGACATACGCAGGGCAGTAACTCGCTTTCCTCGCTGCGACTGTTGTGCGTTATGTGTCGCAGCTGGATGCGGCGGGTGCGGGCGCGTACGAAACGCAGGTTCCTGGCAATCTCACCACGCAGCTCAATTACCCAGATTCTTGGAGCCCGGTGACGTAACACGTCCTGGAGTTTTGCGGCAGTGCGCTCGGCAAACTTCTCGTCGGTGCGGATCAGGTGATCGATAAAAGACATCAGCAATGGCGTGGTGACAACCGCCAGTATCCTGCGTGCGACGATCAGGCTGCGGCGTGCCAGCAGGTCTGCACCGGATTTATCGAATAATTCATCGTGTTGGCGGCGGTCCTGCCTGGAGATGACGAACACGCCGGGGTTCAGGGTCCTGGCTGTCATGATGATCGAGAGGTTGTCGACATCGTCCCCGGTGGCTGCGATGATGCCCTCCGCGTCGCGGATGCCGGCTTCTTCGAGTTCGTGGGCTTCCGTTCCCCTGCCCAGCACTGCGCGCTCGTAGGCGGGCAGGCGATCCTGGTGCACGTCTACCACGGTGACCGGTAAACTGTGTTCTTGCAGCACTTGTACCATCAGTGCGCCAAACCGGCCCACACCGCAGACGATCCATGACCCCCTGGGTGGCCGGATCACTTCGCGTAACTCGCTGCCGGGTACCGAGATCAGCCAGTCCTGGACGAGATACTTGACGGGCGAACTGAGCGCCAGCGACAGGCGTTCGGCAAAAATGCGGTAGGGGTTGATGATCGAATCGGTGCCAAACGAAGCCATGTTGTCGCAGACACGCTGGTTTTCGCTGCGGGCCAGCACCTTGGCGTCCGGGCGCAACAGCTTGACGGTAATGGCGATGGTCAGGTTGACCTGGTCGACGTTGGTAGTCGCTATCACGCCCTGGCAACTGGGGTGATGCAGCCCGGCGAGTTCCAGCAACTGCCGGTCTCGCGCGCGACCGGTGAGCGCCGGTACGTGCGCATACTCTTCTTCCAGCGCCATGTTACGAACGGTGTTTTCATCGCTTTCGATGACCACGGCCTTTATGCCACGCGCCAGTAAGCCGGATACGGCCATCGACCCTGTATTACCGAATCCGCAGACGATGTAGAAGGGTTCTTTCAGCCGCCGGACCTGCCTGCTGAAGCGGTTGCGATAAAACACCGACTGGAACTGCTTGTCCAGGATCAACCCCAACAGCGTACCAATCGAGTACAGCCATGCCACGACATTGGGCAACAAAAGGACGTAAACAAGCACCCTTTGGGCCTCTGTGAAGGCGTATGGGATTTCACCAAGGCCGATGGTCGTCT
>JAPHTE010000194.1 GCA_026196445.1 Lysobacterales bacterium | reverse complement strand
TTCAAGGGCGGAGCGCGCATGGCTGGCCTGATCGCGCTGGGCGACCTGAGCCATTCGATGGAGACCCTGCTTGAGCGTATCGCCGGCCAGTCGCTTTCACCGTCGGTTTCGGCCATCGAGGCGCTGGAACAGGGCTGTGACCAGCTCAACAGCTGGACGGAAAGCGCCGGCCAGGGCACCGTGCCCGAGGTGGGAAATGCGCTGAAGTTGTTCGAACAGCGGGTCGAGGCACTGACGACGGTACCGGTACAACCCACTGAGGTCACCGAGAAGCCCACCAAGGCCGAGGAACCCACCAAGGCCGAGGAGCCCACCGAGGAACTGCAGGAAATTCCAGATGTGCCGGTCACAGAACCGGATGCCGGCGAAAAATCGCTTGAGCAGCCCACCGAAAAGGCCGAAGAAACGGGCGAGGGACCCATCGTACCGCAACATATCCGTGTCAACGCGGATTTGCTCGATTCGTTGGTCAACTCCGCCGGTGAAATCAGCATCTGCCGCTCACGTCTGGAGCAACAGGTTGGTTTCATGCGCGACAACCTGAAGGAGTTCGACGAAACAGTGTCGCGTTTGCGTGACCAGTTCCGCAAACTGGAGATGGAAACCGAGACCCAGATCCGGTCCCGCTACCAACAGGAACTGCCATCCGATTCAGACGAATTCGATCCGCTGGAAATGGACCGTTTCTCGGCCATGCAGCAGCTGTCCCGCAGCCTGTCCGAATCCGTATCCGACCTGCTGAACCTGCAGGAAATACTGGATGACGCCGCGCGCAAATCGGAAGCCCTTCTGGTACAACAATCGCGCGTCAGCTCGGACCTGCAGGAAGGCCTGATGCAAACCCGCATGGTGCACTTCGGCACCATCGCCCCACGTCTGCGCCGTATCATTCGCACCGCAGCCAGCGAGACCAAGAAGAAAGCGCGTCTGAACCTGCGAATGACCGGTGGCGGTGACCAACTCGACCGCAATGTACTGGAACGAATCACCGCGCCGCTGGAACACCTGCTGCGCAACGCCATCGTGCACGGTATCGAAAAACCAGGCGTACGCCGCAAGCTGAAAAAGCCGGCTGAGGGTCAGTTGAGTATCACGGTCGCCGCCGAGGCCACCGAGTTCGTCGTGCGCATGGAAGACGACGGCGCCGGCATGGACCTGAAAGCCATCCGGTCCCGCGCGATCAAGATGGGGCTGCTCGACAAGGATGCCGAGCCACCGGCTCAGCAACTTCTGCAGTTCATCCTGCACAGTGGCTTTTCCACCTCCAAGACAGTGACCGCACTGGCCGGGCGCGGCGTCGGCCTGGACGTGGTCAACAGCGAAATCAAGCAGATCGGTGGATCGGTTGAAATTGAATCCGAAACCGGAAAAGGTAGTTGCTTTACCATCCGGATCCCCTTTACGCTGGCGGTCATGCAGGCCATCGGCGTGATGGCAGGGGAGCACCGTTACCTGATCCCGGTCGCCAGCGTCAGCGGTGTTGCGCGGATCCTGCCGGCCGATTATCAGGCCCTGTTCGAAAATGACAAGCCGGAATACGAATTTGCGGGCCAGCGTTACACCATCCTCGAGCTCGAACCCTTGCTGGGTGAACCCACGACACCTCTGGGTAACGACACCGTATCAATCCTGATGATCAAGTCTGGCAACCAGCGCGCTGCCTTCCGGGTACCGGAGTTGCTGGGCCACCGTGAAATCGTGATCAAACCTGTCGGCCCGCAGATCAGCAGCGTGCCGGGCATCCTTGGTGGCACCATCACCGGTGACGGGCAGGTGATCATCGTCATCGACGCCGGACCGTTGATCCGGCAGGCAATGCTGACCGGTGCGCGCCCGGCGGCGCCGATGGAAAACATTGATCTGCGCCCACCCAAGACCCTGGCGCTGGTCGTAGACGACTCTATCACCATGCGCAAGGTGACACGTCGCGTACTTGAGACTTACGACTACGAGGTCATGACCGCCAGGGACGGCGTGGAAGCCGTCGAGCAGATGCGCGAACGGGTCCCGGACCTGCTGTTGCTGGATATTGAAATGCCGCGCATGGATGGTTACCAGGTCGCGGAACACGTACGTGCGGATGCCCGGTTGCGGCACATCCCGATCATCATGATCACGTCACGCGCCGGTCAGAAACACCGGGAGCGCGGTAAGCAGGCAGGGGCCAATGCCTACCTGTCCAAGCCCTACAAGGAAGCTGAGCTGATCGACGAAGTGAAAAAACTGCTGAACAAGGGGTCGGACTAACATGGCCGAGCAAGAAATCCGTACCATCCTGGCACCACTGGACGACGGCCACCTGTTGCTGCCCAACAGTGCGGTGGCAGAGGTCCTGGCATACAAGCAACCGGAGCCATTTCGAAAAGCGCCGAACTGGTTGCTGGGAGAAATAGCCTGGCACGGCTGGCAGGTGCCCATTATCTGCCTGGAACAGCTCATCAACAAGAAACACCGCAATTCCGTGACACCCAAATCACGTATTTTGGTCATAAAGACCCTGGGTGAATCCACCCAGGTCAATTACATTGGCCTTTTGATTCAGGGCTTGCCCAGGCTCAAGACGGTCACGCCGAAAAACCTGGGCGAACTCGCAACAGATGACCTGCCCGACGCATTGTTCAGCAGGGTCAGTATCGATGACCTGGAGGCGGTCATACCCGAGCTGAGCGAACTGACCCTGGCCGTGGAACAGGCGGCCTACGGTAGCTAAAAGCCCGCTTCATCCTGACAATAATCATGGCCATTATTTTCGGTTCAACAAAGGGTCCGTTATCCGCGATGCTGGTGCAATATTCAGGTTTAAAAGTCACCGGATATTGACTGTAAAACTGCGATGGCTGCCGGCCCGGCGGTCTCCGTACGCAATACCCTCGGGCCCAGGTTTACCGGGGTCAGCCCGGCAGTCCGAAGCTGTTCCATTTCCGCGTCGCTGATGCCACCTTCGGGCCCGATAAATATCGATATGGATGACGATTCGGTGCTCACCTCGGTCAAGCGGGTGGCAGCGAGCGGATCGAGCACCAGGCACGGCCCCGCGTCTCCTGATCCCTGATCCCTGGTTAGCAGCCATTGTTGTAATGAAAGCAGCGGCCTGACCCGTGGCACGACCGCACGGCCGCTCTGCTCGCAAGCCGAAATCACGACGCCCTGCCAGTGCGCCAGGCGTTTTGCCTGCTTTTTCTGATCCAGCCGCACTTCGACCCGCTGGCTGGTCACGGGCTGGATACAGGCAACACCAAGCTCGGTGGCTTTTTGCAGCGTGTAGTCCATGCGCTCGCCACGGCTCACGGC
>JAPHTE010000010.1 GCA_026196445.1 Lysobacterales bacterium | reverse complement strand
ACTTGAAGATCAGGGCCACCACGGGCAGCAGAATGAACATGGTGATGGGCAGGATGTCGAAAACCTTGTCCACGATCAGGTTGGGGTTTTCGTTGATCTGTTTGGCTTTTTTGGGCGATCCTTCGATCTCGTCATTGATGCGGTCATTGAGCCAGCCGGGCAGCCACTTGATGTCTACCGGGTTGGTTTCGCGGTCCCAGGGCTTGTCGTTTAACTGTATATCCAGGTCGTCCACCTCGAACGTGCCTGTAGCCGGGCTCTCGTTGTGCGCTTCCTCGATCGCGTGCTAAACGTCAATATTACTTTTTACAGCATCAGGGAGATTTTCCAGCGCTTCATTTATTTTTTGTTGTTCTTCTTCGGTATCAGGCGTGACCATGACCAGGTTGCCGTCACGCGCCTCCAGCTGTAGCGAGTTGCTCGACAACAAGGCGGCCAGCAGGAAGAACACGATGCTGGAAAATATATAAACCCGCATCGGCGGCGCGTAGCGAAAGCGGCGGCCGTTCATATAGTCCCGGGTCAGCTTGCCGGGTTTGAACAACAGGGGCTTGAGGGTGCGCATGAAGCGGGAGTCCAGGTCCAGCATATCCTCCATCAGGTCCCGTAAAAGGGCCGGGAAAAAGCGCATGAAATTCTTGTCGGGCTGTCCGCAGAAATAACAGAACGGTCCCATCAGTTCGGTGCCGCAGTTCAGGCAATGGGCTGAACCAGCCAGCTTCTTTTGCGAAAGCGTCAGTGACTTGTCAGGTGGAATCGTCGCGGCCTGGTCCGGCGTAATCTCGCCGGCCGATTGTTGTTCAGAATTCATTGTAAGCCGATTACCCCGCCTGGTTAGCGCATATACTACAATGCGTTTTCGCTTCCGATTGTAGACAATGAAGAGCCTAAACAAAAATCATCTGGCCGAGATACTACGCACGTTGCAATTGGCAGTGCCCGTGATGATCGGCATGGTCGCCGGTTTCAGCATGAATTTTGTCGACACGCTGATGGCCGGGCGCTTGCCGAACAACCAGATATCCCTGTCGGCCATTGCCACGGGTGGTGCAGTATGGTCCGCAGTGCTGATGTTCACGCTGGGCGTGCTGATGGCCCTGCAGCCGGTGGTGGCGCAACTCGATGGCGCCGGCGACCGCCCGGAAGGCGGCAGGGCCGCACGGCAGGGCTTCTGGATTGCGCTCGGCGTATCGCTGCCATTCGTGTTCATCCTGCTATCGGGCGAGATCCTGCTGCAGTGGATGGGGGTCGACGCCACGATCATCCCGACCGCCGTTGAATACATGGATGCCCTGGCCTGGGGCGCGCCGGCTATCTGCCTGGTATTGTTCTTGCGTTTTTTCAGCGAGGGCAGCGGCAATACGCGCCCGACGATGTACCTGGGCCTGATGGGTGTTGCTTTCAACGTTCCGCTCAACTACGTCCTGATGTTCGGCAAACTCGGGATGCCGGCACTGGGTGCACAGGGCTGCGGTTATGCCACGTCAATCGTGATTTGGCTGCAGGTGCTGATGATGTTCAGCTATGTGCGTTCAAACCATCACTACGCTGGTTTCGAGCTGTTTGAACATTGGGACTGGCCACACTGGCCGGCGATCCAGCGCTTGCTCAGGATCGGTCTGCCGATCGGTGGCACCATATTCGTGGAGGGCAGCCTGTTTGTCGGCGCTGCCTTGCTGATCGCCCGCCTCGGGCCGCTGCCCGCCTCGGCGCACCTGATCGCAATCAACTATTCCGCCCTGATGTTCATGGTGCCGCTGGGCCTGGCGAGCGCCGTGACCACCCGCGTGGGCAACGCGCTCGGCAGGGGAGAACCGGAGGCCGCGCGTTATGCGGGCCTGATCGGTCTGCTCATCGTGTTGTTCACACAAACGCTGAGCGCGGCGTCGATGTTGCTGGTGCCGGAGTTTATCGTGCGCATTTACACGGATGACGCTGCCATCACGGCGATCGCCGTGAGCCTGTTGTTTTACTCGGCTATTTTCCAGTACGCGGATGGTATCCAGATCTGCGCCGCGGGCGCCCTGCGCGGCCTTAAGGACACCCTGGTGCCGATGTTCATCAACACGCTGTCCTATTTATTGATTGGCATGAGCCTTGGTTATTACCTGACTTTCAATCAATCAATGGGCCCGGCCGGCATGTGGATCGGTATGATCGCGGGTCTTTCATTTGGTGCGGTGCTGCTGCTGACACGGTTCCTGTTCAAGAGCCGGCAACTGGTAAAAACCGGCCCCGGGCCAAACCCGGGGCCAGCTGGTTGATCAGGCTTCGGTCTGGGTCGGCTCAGGCTCCGTTTTTTCAGCTTTTGGCGCCAGCCGTTTCTTCAACGCGTCCAGTTCGGCGTCGATCGATGGGTCGGCCGGCATTTCACCGTCGTTCCAGGCGTTAACCATATCGCCACCGATCTCGTAGGAACGGACCCTGGCTTCCAGCCTTTCAACCTGCGATTGCAGGCGATCAAAACGGCCCATGGCACGACGCACCTTACGCTCTCCCGCTGACAGGGAGCGGTCCGCCTTGCGGGCAGGCCCCTTGCTGTCCGGTGCATGACGCAGGGTGATGTCTTTCAGCTTGGTCTTGGCATCGCTCAGTTTGTTCTTCAGCGTGGCCATGTCGAATTCAAGCTGCGTGATGCGGGCGTCGAGGTTTTCAGATTCACTCTGAGCAGATTGCAGCGCCTGTTCCAGTTCCGCCTTGGCTTTCAGGGCGGTGCGGGCCAGGTCGTCGCGCTGGGTGGTCACGGCCTTTTCTGCGCGGGCTTCCCACTCTTCGATTTCACGCTCAAAGCGGTCTTTCATTCGCTGCAGGTGTGCCTGTTCGGCGAGCAGGTCGGCGCTCGCAAGACGCGCGTCCTCGGTGGCGTCTTCCATGTCGCGGATCAGCGCCCTAAGCAGCTTCTCCGGGTCTTCCGCCTTTTCAAGCAGTGCATTGACATTCGCGGCGATTACGTAACGCAGGCGGGAAAATGATCCCATGGTTTTGTCTCCTGTTGCTTTGGTACCTGCCCAGCATAGATGCAGAAACCATGCCATGATAAAAAACCACTTAATATCAATAATATAAAATATCGTGGCACAGCCCTTGCACCTTGCACACTGGCGGTTTTGACAAACAGTTGGTTATTTCGCCAGCAACGCGTGGCATGGCGTGTGACCTTCGGCGGATTGTGATTGGCCGGGCGTGTCCATACAATGACCCGCAGACTTAATTGACGGATGGTTTCTATGGCAAACGAACGTTCTTTCCTGGCCAAGATCGCGTTGGGAACCTGGAATTTTATCAACGGCGCGAGGAAGGTTTTTCTGAACCTCGTATTTCTGTTCATCCTGTACCTTCTGTATCTGGCCTTGCAGCCGCCGGAGACCTTTCGTCTGAAACCGGATACCACGCTGGTAATCCGTCCCTATGGAAACGTCGTCGAGCAGTACACGACCACACCGTTGGACCGGGCCCTGCAGGAAGCGGCCGGGCAGGAGCGTTCGGAAACGCGGTTGCGCGACCTGCTGGAGGCCATTCACCGCGCGGCCGGTGATGATGACATCACCCAGCTGGTCATCGACCCGAATTACATGTGGAGGGTCGGCCTGGCCGCCCTGAAGGATATCGAGCACGCACTGGATGCTTTCCGCTCCACCGGCAAGCCGGTGATCGCCGTGGCGGAAAATATCGGTCAACAGCAGTATTACCTGGCGTCCCTGGCGGATGAGGTCTGGCTGGATCCCAACGGCGTCATCTGGATAGACGGTTATTCCAATTACCGTCATTTCTATCGTGAGGGCCTGGAAAAGCTGGCGGTGGAAATCAACCTGTTCCGCGTGGGCTCATACAAGTCCGCCATGGAGCCTTATACCCGCGATAACATGTCGGAAGAAGCCAGGGCGAACGGCATGAAATGGCTGGGTAACTTGTGGGAGCAATACCTGCAAGGCGTGTCCAGGCACCGGGGCCTGGTGCAGGCACCGTTGGAGTCTTCCATATTACAGGCCGCCATAAATGATCTGCCCAACCAGATTGAGAAAGTGGACGGCAATTTTGCACAGCACGCATTGGACCTGGGCCTGGTGGATCGCCTGATGACAGCGCCCGAAGCACGCCAGGAACTGGCCCGGCGCGGCACGTCCAACCAGGCCGGTGACAGCTACCGCGCAGTCGGCATGGAGGATTACCTGGCTTTGACCAAGCCGCGGCATCTCCCTGGTGGTTCAAACCGCATAGCCATCGTGGTTGCCGAGGGTGAGATCGTCCGGGGGCATCACCCTGCGGGACGTATAGGATCCATCTCCACCGCGGAACAACTGCGCCGTGCGGCGCGTGATGAAGAGGTCGCTGCTATTGTGCTGCGTATCAACAGCCCGGGTGGTGAGGTTTTCGCAACCGAGTCTTTGCGGCAGGAGATACAGTTGATCACGGATGCGGGAAAGACGGTCGTCGTGTCCATGGGTAACGTCGCGGCCTCCGGCGGGTACTGGATATCCACGGCTGCAAGCGAGGTTTGGGCCAGCCCGGCAACCATTACCGGCTCGATTGGTGTTATCGGGATGCTGCCGACATTTGGCAGTACGCTGGACAAGATCGGTGTCCACGCCGATGGTATCGGCACCACGGAAATGGCTGGCAAGTTGCGGCTGGACCGCCCGTTAGACGAAGGCCTCTCGCGCATATTCCAGTCCAGCGTGGAGAGAAACTACCGGCAGTTTCTGCAGGTGGTCTCCGAGGCCCGTGGTATTGATGATCTCGAGGCAGTAGATGCTTTGGCGCAGGGGCAGGTATGGACCGGTGAACAGGCACGCGAAAGAGACCTGGTTGATAAAACCGGAACATTCCAGGACGCGATCGAGGCCAGCGCACGGATCGCCGGTCTGGGCGACGATTACCAGATCGAGTGGATCGAGCCGGAAAAATCAGCCCTGGATGAGTTCCTGACGGATTTCCTGGCCAATACCATCGCGGCACTGGACTTGTCTGTCAGCCGACCCATGAGTCTGCCGGTCTCCTGGTTGCAGGGCATGCTCGATGACTTGCAGTTTATCGCCGCACAGCAGGGTAAGTTCACGCTGGCCGCGCATTGTTTATGCGAGATTTAGCCTGCATATTGCACCAGTCGGAATCGGGCCTTGGGTATCCACATAATTCAACTTTTTCAGTGTTGAATCCACTAAAAAAGCACTAGTTGCATTTGTTGGCGCCCGGCCCGATTCCTATCCCGGCCCTTGCTCGCCCATATGTGCCTGGACTTGGTCTTCCCTCAACCAATAGCCATGGCTATTGGTCCTGGTCCAGCCCGGCGTCCAGAAACATCTGTCCAGCGCAATCATCCGGGATACTGGAGCAATATGCAGGCTTTAACGCCCCTGGGTCGGGTCCGGCAGGCCGGAATGTAATAACCAGCGTTTGCTTTGCTGGTTGTACTTCCAGTATTGCTCATCGTTTATGGTGCGTTCGCGTGCCTGGTTCTTGTTGAACATGCGGATTTCAACCATTTGCAACAGGCCTTCGCCGTTATCAACCGGGGTGGATGAACGCACCAGGTACTGGGTTACGCGGAATAATCTCAGGCGTTCCAGTTCGAGACGGGTGATGGGGTGTTGTTCCTGGTATTCGGGTGCAATGAAAGTGCTCGCCGCATCCCACTGGGCCCAGCGCACGAAGGTCTCATACTCCAATAGTGTTTCGGACAGGCCCTTGTCTTCCCGGGGTTGCGGACAACCCGCGAGCAGAATCGCGGCCAGGAGCATCAGCAGTGAGCGTGGTATCAATTTCATGTTTGCTTTCCTGTTGGGAGCGTATCAGTGCCATCACCGGCCAGCGGGGTCGGGTCACCGTTACTTTATCAGTTGAGGCGTTCACCGTCACACGCACCCCGTGACGTGGAAGTCACGCCGGCGCCGCGCGCCATGCAGGCGTTGCCATAGGTCTTTCCATCGCAACCGCACACCGGGTCGTACTGCATGGTACAGGCGACCGGCTCTGCAGGGGGAGCGACCACACAATTCTCCACCACCGGGTCTTTACCCGATGTAGCGGTACAACCACAAAGAAGGAAAAGAGCGGTGAATGTCACGCCGGCGGTATTCAGAGAATAATTATGCATAAAACTTACTCCAGGCCATGGCAAGCCAGACAACGGCGATCAGGATCAGGCACAACATGATGGCGGAGGAGGCCATATCCTTGGCCCTGCCGGACAATACGTGGTGTTCATCGCTGATCCGGTCAACGGTGTTCTCAATCGCACTGTTAAGCAGCTCAACGATAAGCAGCAGAAATAGTGGCATTATCAGTAATAACCACTCAACCAGGGTTTGCGCCAGCCAGAATGACAGTAACAACAAGGCTGCTGTAAGAACCAGTTCCTGCCTGAAGGCGGCCTCATACTTGCAGGCATCCCTCATTCCACGTAGGGAATTTTTTGATGCGGCGATGAGTCTTGCAATGCCTGTAAGTCCCGGTTTCACGTTCGCTGTACTCCTGAGGGTTGACGGCAATCGACAAGCTAGGCCGTGGCCACTAGTATTATGGCCAAGGCGGCCGGCGACGACAATCCGGCATGTCGATTACCGGGAGAATACACCGTGCTGAAAATCGCTTCATGGAATGTCAACTCGTTGAATGTCCGGCTGCCACACGTGCTGGCCTGGTGCGACATGGCCGCCCCGGACATCCTGGCTTTGCAGGAAACCAAGCTGACCGACGACCGGTTCCCGGTCGACGAACTCATGGATGCGGGTTACCACAGCGTTTATTCGGGTCAGAAGACCTACAACGGCGTAGCGATTCTCAGCCGCGAAGTGGCCGCCGATACCGTCACCGATATCGACGGCCTGGACGACCCGCAACGGCGTATACTTGCGGCGACCATCGGCGGTGTCCGCATCATAGACCTCTATGTCGTCAACGGTTCGGAGGTCGGCTCTGAAAAGTTCGCCTACAAGTTGCACTGGCTGGAGCAGGTCACGAAGTTCATTGCGGGTGAGATGCGCAACCACGACAAGGTCGTCGTGCTCGGTGATTTCAATATCGCACCGGATGACCGCGACGTGCACGACCCCGAAGCCTGGCGCGAGAAAATCCTTTGCAGCACCCCGGAACGCGATGCGCTGCAACGCATACTGGAGCTTGGCCTGGTCGATACCTTCAGACTGTTCGAGCAGGAAGAAAAAATCTGGAGTTGGTGGGATTACCGCGCCGCTGCGTTCAGGCGCAACATGGGCTTGCGCATCGACCTGGTACTGGCGTCAAAGGCGCTGGCCGAGGTGTGCACGGCGTCCTATATCGACAAGGAGCCGCGCCGCCAGGAACGGCCCTCCGACCACGCCCCGGCTATCGCCCAATTTAAATTTTAAGCAAGCGACTTGCCCAGTGCCCTGGACGGCTGTGTCGAGTGTTCCTTCCCGGGACACGCTCAAGCCTTCCCTGTGCGCTGTTCATTTGTTCCAGACAAATGAAGGTCCCGGTAAGGAACACACCACCACCGCTTGAAATGCTCCGGTATCGTGCAGGAAGCCCTTTTAGGATGGCTTAATTGGACCCGGTATACAGTGGAATGGAAGAATCAATTTCCTTCGACCAGGCATCGATGCCACCGGCCACGTTGCTGACGTTGGTGAAGCCGTTCTTGCGGAAATGTTCAGCCGCCAGGTTACTACGATTGCCATGGTGGCACAGGAAAGCCAGTGCGGTGTCCTTCGGCATGGCCTCGATTTCTTCCATTAACTCCGGGTTCAGAGGCCGGGCCGCATCCAGCGAGGCCTTTGCACGCTCTTCGGCCGGGCGGATATCGATCAGCATGACGCTGTTGTTATCCAACTCGTCCTTTAGCTCGGCCACGCTCATTTGCCGGACCGGTTCCGGCGCTTCGGGCAGGTGGATGGTGAGGCCTTCGCCCTGCACCGTCGAGACCCAGTCGATCACCGCGCCCCGGGCGCGTTGGGCGGAGGCGGCGTCGAACAGCATGGTGACCCCGTTGGCCTCGACCTTGATTTCGTGGCCTTCCGCGGGTGCAACGTTGAACTGTGACTGGAAACCGGCGTCGATGGCAAAATGCAAACCGATGCCTTCATGGCCCTGCATGGCCTCGAGAATTTTCGCTGCGGCAGCATCGGTTATCGTGACCTCGGGCGGCGTGCGGTCCGGGCGCTCGACACCCAGCATGTCATGTAATTCGCCGCTGTTGAACATGGCAGTGACGATATCGCAGCCCCCTACCAGCTCACCGTCGATGTACAACTGCGGAATCGTTGGCCAGTTGCCAAATACCTTGATGCCCTCGCGAATGTCCTGGTCTTCCAGCACATCCACGCTGGAGTAGTCATCGAGGATCGAGTCCAGCAGGCCAACCGTCTTGGAAGAAAAGCCGCACATCGGCGACTTGGGTGTGCCTTTCATGAACAGGACTACACGGTTTTCACCGACCAGGCCTTCAATTTTCTCGCGGGTACTATCACTTAATGTCATGTCTTTCGGTTTCCCTGGTAACTATTCGTGAATTTACGGATGACGGATAACATGGGGTGCCTGTGACGCAGTATCAAGTTTGATCAGGCAGCTTCGAATTCTTCACCGTAGTCGATGGTGATCTCTTCACCCGCCCGGATGGTCTGTGCTGCGTACAGGTCCAGCCCGTCCATCTCACCGTTCGGGTGCGGGTCGTGGTTCAGGAAACGCAACTCGTTGTTGCCATCGTAACCGATCCACTCTTCATCGACTTCGACGTCAGCCTCGATCCACAATACGTGCATGCCGTTTTCCTGCGTTTGCGGTCCATCATAATGCCCGATCCAGGTGCCGCGTTCTATGTCGCGGCGTGCAAACAGGCCGCGCCCGTGGATTGGTGAATCGGCAACGTAACACAGGGGGTTGTCATCGTATTCCTGCATGGGTCAAGGAAATCAGGAGGGCATGGCCTCGGCCACCAGATGACGGCTTTTCCCGTCGTAGCAGATTCGACCCGGGTAGGCAGTATCGCCACCCAGGCCGTGATTGTGGATATAACCGTGCAGTTCATCGACCCCGGTGGGGCGCAGGGGATAAAAATTCATTTGCCGCCGGCCGCTGACCACGGTCACCGCTACCACGCCCATATCTCCGGCGCTGTGCTCAGTCACCGGAGTTGAGTCCGGTACGGGGGTTACGGTTGATTCTTCCAGTAGGAACGAGCCATCCAGCGCGGCGTCCTCGAGCCCGGGCAGGTGCTGGACCAACTCGATTCCGTGCGACCCGAGTACCGACTGGTAGCGGCGGTAGCCACGCACCCACCCGGCATAGGCCGCCTGTAGCTGGTCTTCTTTTACGGCCACACCGGACCCATGGTTGGCCCACCAGTCGAACGATTCGAAAAAACCGTGTACGGCACCGTTTCGCCACTCGAACCTGGCGCCTTGCGCCGTGCGTACTTCCAGGGGTTCCGGCGGTGGGTTCATGGCCGCATCGAGCAATTCCCATAAGGGCAGGAACCCGTATTGCTCCAGCTGCATTTGCAGCAACTTACCGAGGTGGGAGACACTCATGAAACGGGCGTGTCGGATTGCGATCTGGAAATGTGCTTCCAGGCTGTTTATGGTGGCGCGCGCGAGCTGACCGTTTTCGGACCACGGCTGGTCGATTTCCATGGCATCCAACACACCATCCCTGGAACAGCTGAGTAACAGCGGCAATAACTGCATCGAACCTGGCACGATGGCTGCATCGGGTTGCAGATCCGGGTGCGGCATCTGCTGACCCTCGACACCGTATGCCAGATGCGGGTTGCCTGGCGGCCGCCCGGTTCCGGAGGTCTGCCACAGGGATTCGAGTGCGCCGAACACTGGAAAATGTGGCCGTAGCACCTGGACCTGGTCAAACAGGGCACCGGCCATGCTCAAGGTGCATTTGGCTGTGGCTGGGAAAACTTCGTACAGGTCGGTTGCGATATGCGCCAGCACTTCACCGGTTTGCCTTGTATCGAGTAACGCCGGCCGACGGGCGTTTTCACCGTGGTAAAGCGTTGGATCGGTCTCTATACCAAGCAGGATATGTCGGTGCCGGGTGGATACCATGCGCTCAGCGGGTCAGATCCAGGAAAACGGCGATTTGACTTTCTTGCGACTTGATCCGGTTCTGCGTCTGCGCCGCATACGGGAGTGCAATTGATGGCGTCTTTCGGCCAGCCAGTCTGCTTTCTGCAGGTTCATCGCATCGCTACCCAGGCGCGTGGCCTCGGCGTCACGGTAAATGACGAACTCGTGGTAGGCCTGCAATTCCGGTTCCAGCTCATCACAGATGATCTCAACCATGATGGCGTCATCCAGGTAGCCCAGCGCCGGAATGGTGTCGGGGATCAAATCGGCTGGTTCGCAAAAATATGACAAGGCGGTCAGCACACGGTCCAGGTCCTCACCCGACAACCCCCAGGCTTCGTCCGTCGCCATATCGATCAGCGTTTCCAGTTGGTGCATGTGGCTGCGGATAAAATCAGTCGAATCGGAATGTTCGATTTTCTCGAGCAGGCGTGCCGCACGTTCAGTGATCTGCCGTGGAGTTTTGCAGTTGGCAGAACTGCGTATACGCAGCATGGCCTGGTAGAACCGCTCCAGGTCTGACGTACTTAGCTCAAAGCTGACTTGAAATGGCATCCCGGATTCTCCGTCAGATT
>JAPHTE010000385.1 GCA_026196445.1 Lysobacterales bacterium | reverse complement strand
GTGTCGCCGTTCTCACAATCCCGGGAAGGAATACCGGGTACAGCCTAGGGAGATATTCAGCTACTTTCGTTGTATCCATGCTGGGATCGCATCGTACGTCTGACCTCCATGGATGGAGGAAATGCAGGGGTCTGTCGGGAACAATCCCTGCCCGCATCGCTCCTACATTTTCTGGACACAAAAAAAAGACCAGCCCGAAGGCTGGTCTTTTTCGCTACTTGGAGGGTATGAATCAGAAGTTGAATTCGATACCCAGACGGACATCCCACAATGAACGGTTTTCACGGACGTAGCTCAGTGAGCCGCCGTCAAACCGGTCATATACGATGTTTCCTTCATCGTCTGCATGGGCGCGTACCGCGGGCACGGTGAAGAACTCGGCGTCGTTGACAACACCCCAGCTGTCGTTGATCAGGTTGCCGAGGTTGTAGACCTTGACGTAGAACCTGGCGCGGGTATCACCGATGAAGGTCGGGATTTCCTGGCTCAGGTACAGGTCAAAACGCGTCGACCACTTGGCGTGATCGGCATTACGTTCCTGGATACCCGGCTTCAGGCCGTTACGCTCGATCCAGGCAAAAAACGCATCGGTATCAAAACCGCTGCCAAACACGACGTTCGGGTCACTCTCACCGGTCGGGACGTACAACAGGTGGCGGCCATAGTAGCCGTTACCTTCAAAGTTGTTCCGGCCCATGATGAAGCTCTGCGGCTGGCCTTGCTTCGAATAACCGTAAAGTGCGATACGGGACTCGTAATCACCGAAGAAGTTATGGCTATAGCTGGCACGCAACGTGAAACGGTGTGGAACTTCGTAGTTGGTGGTGGCCGGTGTCGGGTTGTTGATATCCGTCACGCCATTGTTTTCGAAGTTCGACTGTGCAACCGATGATGTCATCGGTGACACGTCCTCGGAGTCCGTATAAGCATAACCGAGGGTGAGATCCAGACCGTTGTCGAAATACTTGCTCAGTACGATGGAGAACGTATCACTGTCTGCATGGAACGAGGAGTTGGTCAGCATGAAGTTGCTTTCACCGTTGGTGTAATCGTAAATCGGGAAACCAACTTTCGTGTACCCTACAATCGACTGCGACAGGTCAACGTACATGGCCGGATCGACCGCACGCGAATGCAGCCAGTCCACATCCATCTGGATATCACCCGGCATATCCCAGGTAAAGCCAAGGGCCAGTTTCCAGTCACTCGGCTGCTTGAAGTTCGGGTCGATCAGCGCCAGATTGCTATCACTGGCATCTTCGGGCGTAATTGAAGCAACCCAGTCATACAGCTCTACTGGCGGGCTGGCGCCCGGCGCACCGGTCAGCGGCAACGTGCCGTCGAATATTGAGTTTACAGAGTAGTTGCGCAGACTCGTCTGTGCATTGGTCAGACCGTCATTGGAGTAGGAGTTTGATATCCACACATTGGGGTTACCGCCTGAATACAGGCCGAGACCACCACGCAGCTGGAAGTCATCCGTCACACCCCAGGTGAAACCCAAACGCGGTTGCAGGATATCCACGCCGTCGATGGTGTAGTCATTGCGCAGGCCACCGTTGGCCGCGGTAAAGGTCGCGTTGTAATTGGGCGCGTCGTTGCTGTCAAACCATTCGTAACGCAGACCGTAGACCAGCGACAGGTCGTTGGCCGGGAAGTACAGTTCGTCCTGGATATACAGGGCGTTCTGGTTGTTCTGGAAAATGGCTGCCGCATCGGTGGCAATATTGGTGCCGCCGCCGGAACCGTAGTAGATACGGCTGGCACGGCCCAGTTCAAACTTGTCGATACCCGAGGTACCGCAACCGGGGTCGTCGTGACGGCCCTGTGCGCTCAGGCCGGCGCAATAGGCCGGGTTGCCACTGGAATCATCGTAGTAATCCCATTCGCCGCCGCGGGAATGCTGTACGAAAATATTGAAAATGCTCAGTTCCTCGCGCTCGTAACCCGCGGTAATCACGTGGTTGCCGGCCAGGTATTTACCGACGAACTTGTAGAAGTCCGAATCGGTGGACAGGCTGTTGGCCTGGCGCGAATCATCCGCACCCAGGTAGATGGTATTTGAACCGTAGCTGATCTGGTGATCACCCATGTCCTTCGGACCCACGGTGACCTGCGAGTCTTGCATGGAGTTGGTGCTGGCGAAAATCTCGGTAGAGAACGCATCGGTCCACTGCGAGGTCAGGATCAGCGTCGTGGTCTCTGACTCCGCGCCCTTCACGTAGAAGTGGTTGGCGTACTCGAATTCGTAGCTATCGCCATCGGAATCACGGTCCTGGGAACCATCGAAGTAGTTGTAGATCAGCGACGCGTTGTGGTTTTCGCTGATGTTCCAGTCGAGGCGGACCATGTATTTTTCAGTTTCCACCGACCCGTTACCCGGCATACCACCGGTATCGTAGTTGTAAAGTGTACGGGCAATCTGGTCGACGCGGTCGTAGTCGGCCTGGCTGAGCCAGTCACGTACTTCGCCGTTGCCGGAGCCGGCCGGACCGCGGGCCAGGAAACGCGGCTTTTCAGATTTTTCGTAGGCTGCGAAGAAGAACAGGCGGTCCTTGACGAGGGGTCCACCGAGGTTGGCGCCGTAGTTGGTCTCTTCGTAGTTCGGTGTGCTGAGGTCAGATACACGGCTGTGTACCGTCAGCGTGTCACCGCGCAGATTCTGGTTGGTGAATTCATAATATGCACCACCTTCCCACTCGTTGGTACCGGTCTTGGTTACCGCGTTGATGTTACAGGCCGAGAAACCGCCGTAGGTCACATCGAAGGGGGCCAGTTCCACGGCCACCTGGCGGATGCCGTCATATGGGAAAGGCATGCCCATCGCGGTTGAATAACCGTTGTCATTCAGGCCGAAGCGGTCATTCTGGCTCACGCCGTCCAGCGTGATGCTGTTGAAACGCGGGTTCTTACCAGCGCAGTTGATCGCGAAACCATCATCCTGGTTGTCCAGATTGATACGCGGGTCAATCTGGTAAACCTCGGCGATATCGCGGTTGAGGGCAACTGCGGTCAGGATTTCCTCGCTGGAAAACGTTGCAGCAGGCCCCGCCGCCGTCACGACCATGTTGACCTGCTCGCCTGTCACGACGACCTCTTCCATCGTTGGCGCCGCCAGTATATCGATGGTCAGGTTGTATATTTCACCCAGGGAAATACTGTCAACGATCGCTGAATCAGCACCGGCGGTTACGACCTTGTAAGGCCCGCCTACCGGTAATCTTGAAGCCAGGAATGCACCGGCATCGTTGGTGGTGTACTGACGCTGCACACTGGTCCTGAGGTCTTCTACGGTGACAACGGCGCCGGATACCGGGCTGCCGCTGGTATCGTAGACGTTACCTTTGATTGACGAGGTTGTTTCCGCTGCATATGCCACGGGAAACAGGGCCATCATCAGAACCAATGTGACTACTGAAAACCAAGTTCGGGTTTTTGTATTCATGGATTTGTTCCTATCGATTAAACCATTGGGATGAAAACAGAGGCGATGGTAGGCGCTGGACAAGACAGAAATATGACGCCGGAAGTCCACGAAGTTTCAAAAGAAGCACCATTCCTCAGGGTAGAATTATCTTAATTATTAATAATCGGACGAGCTGACCGATACAAAATATTATAGCAGGCTTTCTAACAAAAAATTAACAGTTAATTTCCCATTTGGGATGAATTGTTACAATCAACTTCACCAACCACACTGACGCCCTTGATTTTGCTCGTCGAGCCATGATTTTAACGGCGCAAAATAATCGAGGATAGCCGTCGCATCCATCTGTCTCTGGCCGGTCAAACCCTCCAGGACATCCTGCCAGGGTTCACTGCGCCCCGTTTCAAGCATCGTGTTCAGCGCTGCACCTGCCTGGGTATTGCCATAAATGGAACAACGGTGCACGGGCCCCTCGAAACCGGCAATCTCGCACAGCGAGCGGTGGAACTGGTATTGCAGGATACGGGCCAGGAAATACCGTGTGTATGGCACGTTGCCCGGAACGTGGTACTTCGCGCCCGCGTCGAAGGCATCCGCCGGCCGCTCATTGGGGGCTGCAACACCCTGGTATTCTTCACGCAGCTGCCACCACAGTTCGTTGTAGTCTTCCGGCCCGGCCTCCCCGGCAAACACCTTCCAGCGCCATTGGTCCACGAGCAGGCCGAAGGGAATAAATGCGATGCCTTCCAGGGCTGTCTTCATCAACAGCGCCACGTCGCCGGATGCATCGGGAATATTTTCGATCAAGCCGATCCGGTGCAGGTACTCAGGTGTTATGGACAGCGCTATCGTGTCACCCACTGCCTCGTGGAAACCGTCGTTGGCACTGTTGCGGTGCAGGAAGCTCTTGTCGTTGTACGCGCGCTGGTAATAATTGTGTCCCAGCTCATGGTGGATGACCCTGAAATCCTCCGCGTTGATCTTGATGCACATCTTGATCCGCAGGTCGTCCTTTTCATCCACGTTCCAGGCCGAAGCATGGCAAACGACGTCCCGGTCCCGCGGCTTGACGAACTGTGAACGTTCCCAGAATGTATCCGGCAGCTCATCAAAACCCAGCGAACTGAAAAACGCTTCACCAGTCCGGACCATCGTGATTTCGTCAAATCCCCGTTCCTCCAGGATG
>JAPHTE010000406.1 GCA_026196445.1 Lysobacterales bacterium | reverse complement strand
GACAAAAAGGGTGGCGAGCGCAAGGTCGCGGTATACGACCTAGGTGGTGGTACTTTCGATATTTCCATCATCGAAATTGCCGATGTTGACGGCGAGCACCAGATCGAGGTGCTGTCCACATCTGGCGACACCTTCCTCGGTGGCGAGGACTTTGACAAGCGCGTCATCGATTACCTGGTCGCCGAGTTCAAGAAGGACCAGGGCGTCAACTTGCGTAACGACCCGCTGGCACTGCAGCGCCTGAAAGAGGGCGCAGAACGCGCCAAGATCGAGCTGTCCACGACGGAACAGACCGAGATCAACCTGCCGTACATCACGGCGGATGCCAGTGGACCCAAGCACCTGAACATCAAGCTGACCCGCGCCAAGCTCGAGTCGCTGGTCGAAGACCTGGTCAAGAAGACCATCGGCCCATGCCGTACCGCACTGGACGACGCCGGTCTGAAGGTCAGTGAAATCGCCGACGTGATCCTGGTGGGCGGTCAGACCCGCATGCCGATGGTGCAGAAGGCCGTGACCGAGTTGTTTGGCAAGACGCCGCGCAAGGACGTCAACCCCGACGAGGCGGTAGCACTTGGTGCGGCGGTGCAGGGCGGTGTCCTGTCCGGTGATGTCAAGGACGTATTGCTGCTCGACGTCACACCGTTGTCACTGGGTATCGAGACCATGGGTGGCGTGATGACCAAGCTGATCGAGAAGAACACGACGATTCCGACCAAGGCATCGCAGATTTTCTCCACGGCGGAAAACAACCAGACCGCGGTAACCGTGCACGTGCTGCAGGGTGAGCGCGAGGTTGCCAGCGCCAACAAGTCGCTGGCGCGTTTCGACCTGGCAGGTATTGCCCCGGCGCCGCGTGGCATCCCCCAGATCGAGGTGACTTTCGATATCGACGCCAATGCCATCATGCACGTCAGCGCCAAGGACAATGCGACCGGCAAAGAGCAGAAGATCGTCATCAAGTCCAGTTCGGGTCTGAGCGATGATGAGATCGACAAGATGGTCCGGGACGCCGAAGCGCATGCCGAGGAGGATCGCAAGTTCCACGAAACGGTCACCGCACGCAATAGCGCCGACGCCATGGTCCACGCGACCCGTTCCAGCTTGAAGGAACTGGGCGACAAGATCTCCGAAGGCGACAAAAAGAAGATAGAGGAAGCGATCGAGGGTGTTGAAGAAGCGATGAAGTCCGATGACAAGGAAACCATCGAGGCTGCGACCAACCGCCTGACCGAAGCCGCGCAGGTGATCTACCAGCAGGCGGCTGCAGCGGCAGAGGCCGCGGGTGCTGCCGGAGCTGATTCTGGTACTTCAAACGAAGCTGGTGCCGACGATGTGGTCGACGCGGAATTTGAAGAGGTAGACGACAAGGACAAGTAATCCCTTAATTCACCATTGTGTTATACGAATGAGCCCGGCATCCGCCGGGCTTTTTTTCTATTTTTTGCGGATACGTCTTCTCGTCCCGAGTGATTGTACTGGAACAGGTGCCGGCTACGACAAGCCCAATAACCTGGTAAATTCGGTTTTGTCTTGACTTCAACCACGTATTAGCTAGACTGCACGAACACTCATTGAGACCGGCTGAGGGACAGGCCCTTTGAAGCCGGGGCAACCTTCGGGCTTAACCACCCCGTAAAGGTGCCAACTCCTGCGGAGCCTTCTGGCTACCGGTAAATGAGCGAACGGCAGCACGTCACGTGATGGGCCGATCACTTCCCAAGGCTACGCCTGAGTTTCCAATGAGGTTTGCAATAAACCCTAGGGCCTGTTAACACCAATCAGGGTCCAGCGTTGCTGGTCCAAATGGTGTCAGGCAAGGCGCGAGGAATGTAGTTTGGTGGATCCAAATAAGTGACGAGCAACGCAGTATGGGGCCGTTTGGGACTGCAACCCGAAGGGACGGGGTCCATTTTGCCCACTACGTTGTCTCTCTTCACTTAGGTGTTGGTAATACATTACGTTCATCGTTCCTTGTAGTGACCAAAATGGACTTCCGTCGCTGGAACCTGATTGGTGTTAGCAGGCCCTCAAAAAGGAAACGAGGCGAAAATCATGAGACACCAGAAAATTACTACCACCGTTCGTGCAGGTATCGATACCGACGTGCAGCACGGTGCTGTGATGCCGCCGGTTTACCTTTCCACGAACTTCAATTTTGCGGGCCTGGGGGAGCAGCGTGAGTACGATTATTCGCGTAGCGGCAACCCGACCCGTGACCTGCTGGCAGATGCAATCAGTCAACTCGAAGGTGGACAGGGAGCCGTGGTAACCAACACGGGCATGTCCGCTGTCGTGCTGGTCACCTACCTGCTGGGCGCAAACGACACGCTCATCGCGCCACACAATTGTTACGGCGGTTGTTACCGGGCATTTTCATCACTGGCCGGGGCCGGACGTTTTAAGGTCCGTTTTGCCGATTTCACACAACCAGGCAGTATCCGCAAGCTATGTCTGCGCGAACGTCCGAAAATGATATGGCTGGAAACCCCCAGCAATCCGCTTTTGCGTGTCACCGACATCGATGCGATGGCAGATATCGCCCACGAGTTTGGCGCCTTGCTGGTGGTCGACAACACCTTCCTGACACCTTTGCTACAACAACCGTTGTCACTGGGCGCTGATATCGTCGTGCACTCCACGACCAAGTACATCAACGGTCATAGCGACGTAGTCGGCGGCGCGGTTGTCGCCAGGACGCCGTCACTGGTGGAAGAGTTGGCCTGGTGGGCGAATTGCGTGGGCTCGACCGCATCGGCCTGGGACAGCGCCCAGACCATGCGTGGTCTGCGTACCTTGCACGCCCGCCTGCGCTGTCACGAGGAGAACGCACAGGCAATCGCCCGGGCCCTGGAGCATCACGACGCGGTCAGCCGGGTATATTATCCGGGTCTCGTATCGCACCCCGATCACCGGCTGGCACGGTCACAACAATCGGGTTTTGGCGGCATTATCAGTTTTGAACTGGCCGGTGGTGAGCGGTCAGTCGAAGCATTCCTGAGCGGCCTGAAGTGTTTTACGCTGGCCGAATCCCTCGGCGGTGTTGAAAGCCTGGTATGCCACCCGGCCACCATGACCCACGCGGCAATGACGGAAGAAGCACAGCTCGATGCAGGCATTGGTCCGGCCCTGTTGCGCCTGTCGGTGGGTATCGAACATATGCCCGATTTACTTGGTGATATCGCTCGTGGGCTGGAGCGGGTGCAGAAATTAGTGTCTGTGCCACTCAAAATGGCGTGCAGCGCTTGAATTAGCGCTTGCCTGGCCTCAAATCTGCTGCAGATAAAAACAATCTGTGCTGAACAGAAACTGCAACAGAAGCGAGAGATGGCAAAACGCGATTATTATGAAGTGCTCGGGGTTCCGCGCGACGTCGACCAGGCGGGGCTCAAACGCGCCTACCGTAAATTGGCGATGAAATATCATCCGGACCGTAATCCGGATGACGCCAATGCACAGGAGCAGTTCAAGGAAGCCCAGGAAGCCTACGAGATTCTCAAGGACCCGCAAAAACGCTCTGCCTACGACCAGTATGGACACGCTGCGACCAGCCATGGCGCGCGTGGCCCGGCTGGGTTTGACGGTGATGTCGGT
>JAPHTE010000096.1 GCA_026196445.1 Lysobacterales bacterium | reverse complement strand
TCCAAGTTTCGTCACTGGCCACAACCCGCCAGCCAGCAAGATGGTGGCGAGGAGCAATACCGTGACGGGCTTGCGTATTACCGTTTTTATCAACGGGGCGTACATCCAAATCAACAGGCGGTTCAAGGGATTTTCACGCTCCGGCCTGATGCGTCCGCGGATGAAGTAGCCCATCAGCACCGGCACCAGCGTGATCGACAACAAGGCCGCACCTGCCATCGAATAGGTCTTGGTAAAAGCCAATGGGGCGAACATGCGGCCTTCCTGGGCCTGCAGGGTGAACACCGGCAAAAAGCTCAGCGTGATGATCAGCAGCGAGAAAAATAACGGTGGTCCGACTTCAGTCGCAGCTTCGGCAATTGTGGCCCAATGTTTCTTCGGGTCGTAATCGCGCTGTTCCATCTTTTTGTGAACAGTCTCGATCATGACGATAGCTGCATCGACCATCGCCCCGATAGCGATGGCTATGCCCCCCAATGACATGATGTTGGCATTAAGGCCCTGTGCCTGCATGACCACGAAAGCGATGAGAATCCCCACCGGCAGCGATAAAACGATCACCAGCGCTGAACGGAAGTGGAACAGGAACAGGACGAAAACTAGCACGACGACGATGAATTCCTCGACCAGCTTGGACTTGAGCGTATCGACGGAGCGGTCGATGAGCGCCGAGCGGTCATAGGTTTCCACGACTTCCACGCCTTCGGGCAAACCATCCTGCAGTTCCCGCAGGCGTTGCTTGACCTTGTCAATGGTGGTGCGCGCATTTTCTCCAAAACGCATGACGATCACGCCGCCGACCACTTCGCCCTCGCCGTTTAGCTCGGCAATGCCGCGCCGCAGTTGCGGTCCCATGCGGATTTCTGCCACATCGAGCAAGCGTACCGGGGTACCCTGTTGGTTGACCCGCAGGGGGATTTTCTCCAGGTCGGCGATCGACGCCAGGTAACCGGTCGAGCGCACCATGTACTCGGCCTCACCCATTTCTATGACGGAACCACCGACTTCGCGGTTGCCGCGCTGGATGGCCTGGCGCACCTGTGCGAGCGACAAGCCGTGGGCGCGCATGGCATTTGGATCGATCACTACCTGGTATTGCTGCACCATGCCGCCGATGGTGGCCACCTCGGCGACACCCGGTACAGTTTGCAGTTCGAACTTGAGAAACCAGTCCTGCAGCGACCGCAATTGAGCCAGATCGTGGCCTCCGCTGCGGTCAATTAGTGCGTATTCGTAAATCCAGCCGACACCGGTCGCGTCCGGCCCCAGGACAGGCTTAGCCGCCGCCGGTAGTTTGCCCGCTACCTGGTTCAGGTATTCGAGCACCCGCGAGCGTGCCCAGTAGAGGTCGGTGCCGTCTTCGAAAATGACATAGACATAGGAATCACCGAAGAAAGAATAACCCCGCACGGTCAGCGCACCGGGCACAGCCAACAAGGCGGTCGTCAACGGGTAGGTGACCTGGTCTTCGACCACCTGTGGCGCCTGGCCTGGGTACGAAGTCTTGATGATGACCTGAACATCGGACAGGTCGGGCAGTGCATCGATTGGTGTTTGCCGAATGGCCTGGATACCCCAGGCAACCAGCACCAGGCTCAGCAACAGCACCAGGAAACGGTTATCCAGTGACCAGCGAATGATGGCGGCAATCATTGCGGGGCCTCATTGGACTGGATAATGTGAATTTCGTAATCACCCACCTCGGACGGGTGCAGTGAAAAGCGAATATTCTGGCCAATACTGATGTCACCGAGGTTTGTACCCGGCAATACATCGAACTCCATTGTCATGGCAGACCAGCCCAGTGCTTCGATGGGGCCGTGGCTGACGCGGATCTTGCGCGCCTGCACATCCACGGCCTCTACCGTTCCATTGCCCAACACTGCGCCGCCATCGCTGGCCCGGCCCATCATGCCGGAAGCGTCCAACCGCCGGATACTGCCGGCCATGCTGGCTTCGGAATCGATCAGGAATTGTGCGGAAATGACCACTTCGTCACCCGTTTCGATACCGGACTTGATCTCGACCCACTCACCGCTTTCTATCCCACTGACGACTTCACGTACAGCATAGGTACCATCACCGAGCGAAACGACCACACGGTCATAATGCTCGCCGCGGATCAGGGCTTCTTTGGGAATGCTCAGCGCCCCCGGGTGGGATTTGCCGAAAATGGTGACCCGGGCATACATGTTTGGCTTCATGCGCTCGCCCGGGTTGTCGAAACGCAAACGGACCTGCAAGGTTCGCGTCAGCGGGTCCAGCACCGGGTAAACGTAATCTACCCGGCCGCTAAAAACCTCGCCAGGCATGTAACTCAGGCGGGCTTCTGCCGATTGCCCGGTCATGACCCATTCGGCCTGGGATTCGAATACGCCGGCCTGTAACCAGACGCTGGAGAGATCGGCGAGGCTCATGACCTCAGTGGCAGGCTTGATGAATATGCCCTCCTTGACGTGCAGACGCGTGATGATGCCATCCTGTGGCGCCAGCACCCGGGTAGTCTCAGAGACTTTCCCGCTTTGATCCAGCCGCTCGATGTCCGCGTTATCCATACCCAGGGCCAGTAACTTGTCCCTGGCCGCCAGTTTCAGGCGGTTTTCGTTACGGCGCTTGGCCTGGATGTATTCCTTTTGCGCGTTGACCAGTTCGGGTGAATAAAACTCGAACAACAACTGTCCTTTTTTCACCCGCTCACCCTCGGTTTCGACCAGCAGGCGCTGCACCCAGCCTTCGGTGCGCACGTTGATCTGGCTCAGCCGCGATTCATCAAAGCCAATGTAACCGGTGGCTTCCACCTTACGCCATAAGGACCGTCTTTCGGCCCTGGAAGTGCGTACACCGAGATTGTGTTCCATGATCGGACCGATGCGCACGGTATCAGCGTCTTGCGGGCCAGGTTCTTTTGCGTAGACGGGTACCAGGTCCATACCCATCGGTGACTTGCCCGGGCCGTCGCGGCGGTAGTCGGGATCCATCGGCGCAACCCAGTACAGAATTTCCTGTTCGGCTGCCTGGCCATCCTCGGTATTGACACTGACGTGTTTTCCGGGCGCTGTGAATTGACTGACCAACACGCCGGCGCCGAATCCTATGATCAGGCTGATGACGAGTGGCAGGTATATCTTTCTTGCCGTGTTCTTGGTCGTGTTCATGACGCATTTCCCTGGAAATATTGCAGGCGGATCCGGGTGACGATCTCATCGGCACGCAGGGCTGCATGGCTTAACCTGAGTTCGTATTCACCGATGCGGGCGCGCATCAGGGTGGTGAAATCACTGACCGCGCCCTGGTAAGCTTCAAAGGCGGCCTCGGCATTGAAAGCGGCCTGTGGCAGCAGGAGTTCCCGGTACAGTTCGAGCCGCTCCTGTTCCCTGGCCAGGGTCGCG
>JAPHTE010000208.1 GCA_026196445.1 Lysobacterales bacterium | reverse complement strand
GTGGTGATGTTTTCCCGGCAGCCGAGTATCCCGCCGGTCCGCCCGCGGGATCCACCTGGGATCCGCATTTCAACACCAATTTTGCGCGAGCAATAGACGCTACCTTGCTCGAGGCTCTGAATGTGTTTTTGAATACCTTGCAAAGTGATTTAGGCTGCTTATTATGATGCAAATAAAGCGCGCCCAAACTATATGTTCATGAGCTATAAGGAAAATATTCTCGAATTGCACTATAATGATCTGGAAGCTCAGTTGTTTGCAATCTTGTGATTTCAGGTCATTGCAGGCAGCTGGACGGGTGAAAGCCCGGCTCGGGCATTAGTGGTTCGGTGCAGAGCAGTAAAGCTAGTGAAGGTACTTCCTGATCGCACACGTGATTTCAGGAACGACATGGAAGACAGGGATTGCATACGTCAGACTGTAACCGGTGTTCGCCGGTTGCCCCAACATCAATAGATACCACGCTTGGCTGCGGCTGATAACTGTTTCGGGCTATGCAGGGTGTTCAGCGTGCCCGCATGTCGAGGAGAGTATCGTGTTTTATTACCTGTTTTTGCTTGGTGTCTGCGTGGTTGCGGGGCTGGTTGCTGCATGGGTTTGCCAGGAGGCATTGATTATTATAAGAAAGTCAAAAAAAAGAAGGGGGTGTTTTTCAACAGCGGATCCCACCCGTCATTTGAGAGGCGTGCGGTTGAACACGAAGATCAATGACGAGGTCATGTCATGGGGCGGTGAAAACGGCCTGGCACCGAAACACCCGGCCAGGAACAAACCTGCGATGCCATCAAGGAAGAGCTATTGGGATGAGCAAAAAAACATAGAAAAATCCGGTGGCGTGCCCGCTTACCCGGGCGGTTCAAAATCAGAATCAGAGTTCTGGTGTTACCTCATGCCAGCAGATCGTCCAGGCCATGGAACGGGAGTCAAGCCGGGCCTTGGGAAGGGATACAAACCGGTATATGGCAAGGATACGGGTTCGGGCGGTTCGTTCTGACGGCTACGGGCGTTTCGCGATACACGCCGGCAGGGTGATGTTCTCATTGCCCGGAATCTTGATCCCCATCGGTACCTGCTCGACACCCATGCTTTCGCTTGGGAATGGTTGCAGCAATTCCAGAACTTCCTGCTTCGTCGCCCTCAGCCAGCGTTCTGCGTCATGCGGTGATTGCAGGATGGCCGGCGAGCGGTTGTGACCCACGGATTTGAGGATTTCGTTGGGTTCAACGGTGATGATGCTGACGCTCAACTTTTGCGAGCCGTCCGCAGCGGTGTACCAGCTGCCCAGACCGCACAACGTCCAAAACGGAGCGTGTAACGGGAACACCGCGTACGGGATTTGTGGTTTCACGCGGCTGTCGAATTCGTAGAACCAGGACACTGGCACCAATAATCGTAAATCTTTTGCCCAGGCGCCCATGTAGGACGGTGCGAACGGCGCACCATCGTGGCGTAACCTGGCATTGGCCGTGGAAATCAGCTTGCTGGCCTTGTTCCTGGGCAACTGGCCATTGGCCCAGTAAGGCAGGAACGGCCAAGTGGCCTCAGTGGGCTGGTCCGTGGCGCCATCAGCGTAAATTGCGGGTAGTGTCTCCCACACCATCGAACCCGGTTCCCTGACCCGCCGCAGACGGGAAGGGGAGATGTTGACCCTGTCCTTGGGGTCAGCCGGTAATGCACGCGGCGGCGTCAAACTGCTCGCCCAGCCATAGACGTCTTTCCAGGATAGGTGAGATACCGCTGCTTTGCCGCACATGTTGGTGGTTCAGTTGAGTTACTTCTTCATCCTTGCAATGATCTGGTTGGGTGTTTGGCCATCCAGTTTCTTGTACAGTTTTTTCTTGTCATTGCCGAGGCTGAGGTCTTTGTAAAGGAGGTAATCCATTGCCACCGTGAGCTTCGAGAGCATCACATCGCCTTCCTGTTCACGGATGTTCTGCAAGGTCTTCTCCACGGCTTCGGGTGATGAAAAATCGACTGGCTGGTCCAGCATTGAAGCAGTTTCTTCTACCGCTCCGCTGGTGGCCGCCTGCGGGGTTGAATTACCTTCCTGCCCTTGCTCAGCGCAAGCCGTTGTAAGGAACAGGGCAAGAAACGCGGTCGTAACCAGTCGAAAGAATGTATTTTTCAAGTTGAATTCCTTTTTCATAAGTAGATTTCGAGCCATTGGACACTGCCCCTCAAGGATGATTCCCTGCAAGCTATAATTCTGCGCCGATTACCTTGAAATGCGTGTCGTTGGCCAGTTGGCGGCAGCGCCTGAATGTTTTTTGGAGCCATTTTTCGTAGGGCAGGTGAATGTTTGCGACCATGATCAAATGCCCGCCGGGACGGAGGTGATTATGCACGGATTCAAGCAGGCGCACGCTCAAGCCACTATCCGTTTTCACGCCGGCATGCACGGGTGGGTTGCTAATCACCCAGTCGAAGATTCCATTGAGCTCAGATAGGCCATGCGAGGCGAGCACGGTGCCGCTTAATTGGTTTGTGTCCAGTGTTTCCTGGCTGGCCCGTAACGCCAGTGCGTTGTTGTCCAGCAGTGTTACGCTGGCGTGCTCGTGAGTCTTGGCGATGCAGGCGCCGATCACGCCCGCACCACATGCGAAATCCAGTACCTCGCCTTCGATAGTCAGTTTTTGCAACACCTCCAGCAACAGCGCTGTGCCGGTATCCAATCGGCCGTGTGCGAACACACCCGGATAGGAGGTTATTTTCATGCGCGTGGCGCCGATATCAAGCAGCCATTGGTCCCGGTATTCAATGGGGTCGAATACGGCAGCACCAAAAACGTCACTGGCTTCGAAAAGCGTGCAGTGCCGGGCGCTATCCAGTTTTCTGACCTTGCCAAAACGAGTTTCCAGGATTTTTCCGGCAGACTTGATCCCGGCCCGGTTTTCGCCAGCCAGCCAAAGTTTTCCGTCATCGCCGAGCAGGGTGGCAGCGCAATCGAGCAGCATCGCAAGCAGGGCCTTTTGACGCGGCAGGTTAAGGATGATCCAGTCATATCTTTGTTCCGCAATATCCGGAAAAGCGCCAAAGCCTGTAGTGGCGCCGCTGCGCTGCAGGTAGCGGAAGGAGCCGTGGTCCTGGCAGAACAGGTGCAATGACCGGCAGCCATCAGCCGCCAGCCGCCAGCAGTCGTCAGGCTCGGGGTTGATCCATAAACCGCGTTCACGGGTATCGTGTCGCGGGAAGTTCCTTGCAATGACCTGGCTAACGGGGTGCATGCCCTAGACCAGGTAGGCGCTGAGGTCGTATTCGTCCGAGTCGTCGATTTCGACATCGACAACATCACCGGGCTGCAACTCCTGGCCGTCCAGCACGTACACCTGCCCGTCGATTTCCGGCGCATCGGCATGGCTGCGTGTTATGGCGCACTCTTCACTCACCGAGTCGACGATCACTTGCTGTACGCTGCCTATCTTGGCCTGCAAACGGCTGCGGCTGATTGCAGCCTGCTTTTGCATGAATAGCTGCTCGCGCTCGGCCATGACTTCGGCCGGCACGTGATCCGGCAAATCGTTGGCGGCAGCGCCGTGCACCGGTGAATACTGGAAACATCCGACACGGTCCAACTGTGCTTCTTCGATAAAGTCCAGCAACACGTCGAAGTCTTCATCCGTTTCACCGGGGAAACCGACGATGAAAGTACTGCGCAGGGTGATGTCGGGGCAGATCTCGCGCCATTTCCGGATCCGCTCGAGTGCGTTCTCGGCTGCCGCCGGTCGTTTCATCATTTTTAAAATACGCGGGCTGCCGTGCTGCAACGGTATGTCCAGGTACGGCAGCACAAGACCATCCGCCATCAGTGGCACCAGTTCATCCACATGCGGATAGGGGTAGACATAGTGCATGCGCACCCAGGCGCCCAGGCTGCCAAGTTCACGGCACAATTCGGTCATACGGGTCTTGACCGGCTTTCCGCCCCAGAAATCCAGGCGGTATTTCAAGTCGACACCGTAGGCGGAGGTGTCCTGGGAAATCACCAGCAGTTCCCTGACCCCGGCTTCGACAAGTCGTTCCGCCTCCGTTAACACGTCACCCGCTGGCCGGCTGACCAGTTTCCCACGCATGCTGGGGATAATGCAAAATGTACAGTTATGGTTACAACCTTCAGATATCTTTAAATAAGCATAGTGCCTGGGAGTCAGTTTTATACCTTGTGGCGGCACCAGGTCGGTAAATGGATCGTGTGTCTTTTCGAAAGGTGCGTGGCGGTGCACTGCATCGACAACCTGCTCGTATTGTTGTGGCCCGCTGACCGACAGGACGGAGGGATGAAGTTGCATGATTTCCTTTTCATCCACACCCATGCAACCAGTCACGATGACCCGGCCGTTTTCATTCAGCGCCTCGGCGATGGCGTCCAGCGATTCAGCCCGCGCGCTGTCGATGAAACCGCAGGTGTTGACGACCACCACGTCGGCGTCATCGTAACTGGGTGAAATCTCGTATCCGTCAGTCCTCAGTTGGGTCAGGATACGTTCGGAATCCACCAATGCCTTGGGGCAACCGAGACTGACAAAACCGACTTTTGGATTATTCATGATTTCGGTCATCTTTCTGGATGTCGGGCTCAAAGAACAACCACTCAACCGACGGGAATACCACCAGGAATTCACGCTCGACGCGGTTGATGGCGCGGATCAGGTCCATTTCCGTACCCGTGGGGTGCATTTTGGCCTTTACTGAAACCATCGCGGTATGACCCATCTGCAAGGTAATCACTTCATACAACTCGTCGATTTCAGTCCGGTTTTTCAGAAAATCACGCATTTCTTGCTGAACGGCGGGCTCGACGCCCTGGCCGATCAGCAAGGCTTTGACCTCGATGGCGATCATGAACGCAATGACGATCAGCAACACACCGATCATAATCGTGCCAATGGCATCAAAAACCGGGTTGTGTGTAATAGCGGCTGCCAGTACTGCCGCCAGGGCAAGGACCAGGCCGAGCAGGGCGGCAACATCCTCGCCAAACACGACCAGCAATTCGCTGCTGCGGCTCTCCCGGAACCATGCCGTCAAGGTTCGGCCTCTGCGTTCCTTGTTGACCGCCTGCATGCAACCCCACAGCGAAATTGATTCGGCAATGATGGCGAATATCAGAACACCGACCGCAATCATCGGTTGGGTCAGTGGTTCGGGATGCTGGAGCTTGTGGACACCTTCGTATATGGAAAACATACCGCCCAGGCTGAATAGTATGACGGCTACCAAAAACGACCAGAAATAAATGCTTCTCCCTTGTCCCAGTGGGTAATCATCATCGGCTGGCAGCAGTGACTGGCGCATGCCGAACAACAGCAACAACTGATTACCGCTATCGGCCAGGGAATGGATCGATTCAGCCAGCATGGCGCCGGACCCGGTCCAAAACGCCGCCGTCCCCTTGGCGATCGCGATCGCCAGGTTTGCAAACAGGGCGTAGAGGATGGAGCGGATCGAGTCGGGTTTGGCTGACATTTATTCGATCAATTCATGGAATGCAGGTAAACGCGGTTGCCTTCGGTATCTTCGATGACGGCTATGTAACCGATTTCTGGCGATACCTGTGATTTACCCATGACAACTGTCCCGCCGGCGTCCTCCACGCGCCCCAGTACGACAGCCAGGTCTTCACCGGCGTTCAGGTAGACCCTGGTGCCAGTGACCGACGGAATGTAGTGCTCACCGCACACGATAGCGCCGCCGGTGCCTGCACCGGGCTGGTGTTCAAAAAAACCCATCCTGATGTGGCCCATATCCCGCGTCGGGATCTCGTAGGCGAAAATATCGCTGTAGAAACGTACTGCGCGTTCGAATTCCATGGCCGGAATTTCGAACCAGTTGATGGCGCTTTTATACTCTCCCATGGGGCTGCCCTCGCGTTGGGTGAAGAGAAAATGAGAGCAGGGATTATGCTACCTGGGCAGTATTCGCTCAAGTTTGGCAGGTCAGGACCAATTGTCGGGGCGACCGGCCACGCCGGTCGCGATCACGGCGGCAGGGATTGTTCCCGACAATCTCCTGTATCTCCTCCATCCATGGAGGTCGGACGCCGTTCAATCCGTTGAGTAGTTGAATTTATAAGTGTGACCGGACTCCTGGTCCGGTGAGAAAAACCCAAATTTGCGTTCCGGCATCGTGCTTTTTAGGGTCCTGTTTTTACGCTCACGCTTGATGGCCAGTTCCACTTCCTCGCCAGGCTCCACCTCGCGCAGGGCGCGCATGAATTCCGCGGGAGAGTTTACCGCAGTTTCGCCGACATCCAGGATCACGTCACCGGATTCCAGTTGCAGGTCGTTATCGTCATCGGCCTTGAGCACCAGCACACCGCGGTCGGCCTTGAAGTATTCACCAAGGCCTGGGTTGACTTCGGCCAGCTTCAGGCCGCGGGTCATCGGCAGGCCAAACCAGAAGTTGGTATCCCACAGTGCCGTGTCGCCCAGCTCTGACAGCTCGTGCAGCTCCAGTTGGTGAGAAGACGGAGGCGGGGGTGCACCGGGCGCCGTCGGTTGGGCGCGTTCCGAAATTTCGATACGGATATTTTCGATTTGCTCGGCCAGTTTCTCGGTATCGAGTTCCGGCACTACGATACGCTCGACGGTCACGAATTCTCCGGGCGCCTCCGGCGCGCTCGGGAAACGCGTGATACTGTGCCAGCCAAGGGGTTCGCGCACTTCTGGTACGATGGTCAGATCCACTAGCCTGTCTTTGCGTTTTACCGTCAAAATGACAGGCTCACTGGCCTCGATTCCTTTCAATGCTGTGCGCAGTCCGTCGACGCCATCCTCGATACTGGTTTTGAGCTCATGCCTGTTCAGCGCAACGATGCTATCACCCTGCATGACACCGCCGCGTTCTGCCGGACCGTCCGGCGAGACACCGATGACCCTGATACCGTTCTCGTCGGCATCCCCCAGCACCACGCCGATCACCGGCCGCTGGGTGGTTTGGTAAATGTAGGTCATGCTGCCTGACCGGGCCCTGGCGACCTCGCGGCTGACCCTGGCGACCTCGCGCGTAGTCTCCTGCAATTCCCTGTGCGTGCGGCGCAATTCTTCGTACATTTCGGCCAGTTCCGCCTCGCGTTCACTACGCGCTTTCTGGCCTTCCTCGTTTAGCCTTTCCGCTTGTTCGGCGACCCGCTGTGCACGCTCGCGGGTTCTCTCGATCGCGGCCTGCGCTGACCGTTGGTGTTCTTCAGCTGCGGCCATGGCTTCCCGTGCCTCGGCTTCCACTGCGGCTTGGCGCTGTTGCGCCTCCGCAGCCAGTTGTCCTGCTTCAGTGGCCTGTTGTTCTGCCTTAGCGGCCTGTCGCGCCGCCTCAGCGGCCTGTTGCACCTCCTCCTCGCCGGGGCCGGCAGAGGCCGGCAGGCTGAATCCGGCCAACAGGACGGCGCCAAGCGCGCTCAGGGTTCTTTGATATTTCATCTGTATTGCCTCGTGTATGTCAGAGTGCCGCCATGCGGCCATAGTCAATTTCCCACTGCTGCTGGTAAACCTGGGCCAGGTCCAGCATCAGGTTGACGCGTTGCCCCCACAGGTCTACCGAATCCGGGGTGACACTCAATTCGACATCAACCTGCGCGATCAGGTCCTCGATCTCGGCGACGTAGATCGCCGTGTCTGCCGGCATGGATCCAGTGGATTGGCGTAATTTCATAAGCTGTTCTTCCATCGTCTGGGACAAGCCGATCAGTGCCTTGACATTGTCCTCATCTGTTACAGACGTGGAATTCTCGGCGAGCGTCGCAGACCCGGTCACGGGAATATCCACCGGTGCCACGTCCTGTTGTCTCAGCAGGGTAATACTCACCACCAGAACCAGGCTGGCCGCTATTGCCAGGGCGCCGCCGGCGCGGCGCCAATTTCGCCTGTTTTGGTGGTGTGCGTCTAACGCAGCCTCGATTTCATCCCAGCCGTCAAAATCCGGCTCGATGCTTTCGAGTTCACGCAAGCCGAGTGGATCGGTGGAATTCTGTTGCCATTGCTCATTTGCTGTCATTTCGTATCTCTCTACGCCTAAGCGTTTATCGTGCCGGCCAATGCGGCCTCGTCATCGTCTGAAATCAGTTTCCGCAGCTTGGCGCGTGCGCGGTTTAGACGAGTCTTTGAGTAACTTTCTGTTTTGCCCACGAGGTGTGCAATCTCGCGGTGCTTGTAACCTTCCACGTCGTGCAGCCAGACCACCATCCGGTCCTCGTCACCAAGTTGGACCAGGGCCTGTTCCAGGTCCATGCCGTGGTTGATGCGCTCGACGTCGCCTTTGCTGCTCGCCATGTAGTCTTCCATTTCCACCGCGTCGTGTTTTGGCAACTTGCGCAGGGCGCTGATGGCGTGGTTGACAACGACCCGTCGCAGCCAACCCCAGAAGGGGGCGTCGCCTCGGTACTGGCGGATGCGTTTAAAAGCCGTAATAAAGGCTTCCTGGGTTACGTCCCGCGCCAGTTCCCGGCACTTGCAAATCCTCACGGCCACCGTGAAAGCGGGCCGCTGGAACTTGCGGTAAATCTGTTCGCAGGCATGTATGTCACCGCGTTTGGCGCGCGCGAGCGTCATCTCGTCGAGTTCGGTGTCCATGCCTGATCCCATCATCGTTTAGTAAGACGTTGTTGGTAGTAAAAGCGTCGCAATTAACTGAAAACAATTTTCATTATGTTAACGGATAAAAAAAACGGCCGCGTTTGCGGCCGTTTTCAACATTGAAGAACACGATTATTACCAGATCTTGACCCGCTCTTCGGGCGACAGGTACATGCCGTCACCTTCCTTGACATCAAACGCAGCATAGAATTCCGGTACGTTGACTGCAGCGCCGTTGGCCCTGAATCGCGGTGGTGAATGCGGATCGATGGTCAGACGGCGTTTCAGTTCTGCATCACGCGCCTTGGAGCGCCAGACCTGTGCCCAGCCGAGGAAGAAGCGCTGGTCGCCGGTCCAGCCGTCAATCACGGGCGCTTCCTCGCCGTTGAGGGACATCTTGTAAGCCAGGTAAGCAATGCTGAGGCCGCCGAGGTCGCCGATGTTCTCACCAGATGTGAATTCACCGTTGATGGTCAGGCCGTCTACAACTTCATAACCTTCGTACTGCGCGGCGAGCTTGTTCTTGCGTTCCTCGAACTTGGCGGTGTCTTCCTCGGTCCACCAATCGCGCAGTACGCCATCGCCATCGAACCGGCGCCCGGAGTCGTCAAAGCCGTGACCGATCTCGTGGCCAATAACCGCGCCGATACCGCCGTAATTGACCGCTTCATCGGCGTGTACGTTAAAAAACGGCGGTTGCAGGATTGACGCTGGAAATACGATCTCGTTCCACAACGGATTGTAATAGGCATTGACGGTTTGCGGCGTCATGCCCCATTCAGTTTTATCGACCGGCTTGTCCAGCTTGTCAATTTCACGGTCATAGGCGAAGGTCGCACCGTTCTTGATATTGGCGACCAGGTCGCCCTCGACCACTTCAAGCTTGGAGTAGTCGATCCACTTGTCCGGGTAACCGATCTTGGGGGTGAACTTGTGTAGTTTGTCCAGCGCCTGCTGGCGGGTTTCCTCGCTCATCCATTCGAGGTCTTTGATGGATACCTCGTAGGCCTTGATCAGGTTCTGGATCATGGTGTCCATGCGCCGCTTGGATTCGGCCTGGAAGTGCTTCTCGACATACAGCTGGCCCAACAATTCACCCATGTTGCCGTTGATCGAATCAACCGCCCGCTGCCAACGCGGCTCCTGTTGGTCGACGCCACGCAGGCCCTTGGTGAAAAAGTTGAAGGAAAGCGCTTCGAACTGCTCACCCAGCACGGGCGCAAAGTTGCTGATAGTCTGGAACGCGAGGTAGTCCTTCCAGGTATCCAGCGGCGTGTCGGCGATAATATCGCTGGCAGCTTCGAAGTAACTGACCTGGGAGACCAGGAAACGCGAATCGACCGGCATCTGGGCAGCTTCAAATATCCGGGTCCAGTTGATATCGGGCGCCATTCCATTGAGCTCATCGACACTCATCGGGTTGTAGCGCTTGGACCAGTCACGGTTTTCCTCCTTGGTCCACATGACCTTCGCGAGCCTGGTTTCGAGTGCCATCAGGCGCTCTGCACGGTCGGCTCCGTTTTCGAAACCGGCCAGTTCAAAGGTATTGGCGGCATAGTCCATGAACAACTGGCGGCCGGTCACGTATTGTTCATCGTCTTTCAGGTAATAATCCCGGTCAGGAAGCGTCAGGCCGTCCTGCACGATATAGATGGCGATGGTTTCCGGGTCTTTCATGTCTGAATCGATAAAGAAACCGACGGGTACAGTTGCGCCATAAATTCCGACTGAGGCAAAAGCGTTGAACACACCGTCCATGCTGTCGATGGCGGCGATCATGTCCAGGTCACCGCGGATGGCTTCGATACCCTTCGCCGTCGCGGTTTCGTCATCCATGTATGAGTTGTAGAAGTCACGGATTTTTTGTGTCGGCGTACCGGGTTCTACATTGTTGGCTGCGCTGACCTCCTCTACCAGCGTGCGTACGTCTTCCTGTGATTTTTCACCCAGCGCGTCAAAAGTACCCCAGCGGGCCTTGTCGGCGGGCATCTCGGTGGCTGCCACCCAGCCGCCGTTGACGTAGCCGAACAGGTCGTCCTGGACTCGCACGGACTCATCAAAACCGGATTTATCGATACCGCTGACAAGCTCGACTGCGGCCGGTGCGGGCGCGGATTCCGCCTGTTGTGCGACCGTGGCCTGGTCCGATTCCTGTTGGCAGCCATACAGGCCAATGGCGACTGCAAGGGTCGTGGTCAATTTGAAGTTCATGACATAAATTCCTCGGCAGGATGTGAGCAAAGAGCGCTACTATATACGTTCACAATGCCTCTTGCAGGTGTCGATAGTTGGGTAAGGTGCAGGTTTTATAGCGGGTAACGAAATGGGCAGATGGCGGCCAGCTGAAAAACCGGGCAGTCCGTATATCACGCAGGAAGGCGCGAAGCGCTTGCGCGCTGAATTGCAGGACCTTTGGCGCGTGCAACGGCCCGAGGTCGTCAAGGCGCTTGCGGCTGCCGCCGCCGAGGGTGACCGCTCGGAAAATGCCGAGTATACCTACCGCAAAAAACAATTGGGGGGTATTGACAGGCGCATCCGGTATTTGAGTAAACGCGTCGACATCATGAAGGTGGTCGACGGGACACCAGCAGACACTTCCCGCATCCGATTTGGTGCGCAGGTGACCCTGGAGAGTTCTGTCGAGGGCAGGGTTGATTATCGCATCGTCGGGGTGGATGAAACCGATGCCAGCAGGGGTTACATTTCCATTGACTCGCCGGTGGCCAAGGCGTTGCTGGGCAAGGGTATCGGTGATTGCATCGAGGTGGAGTTGCCGGAAAACGTCACCGGCTTCGAGGT
>JAPHTE010000219.1 GCA_026196445.1 Lysobacterales bacterium | reverse complement strand
CCGTTGATCACCACGACTTCAGCCGCAGTGGTCAATTCCAGCGGATCTCCACTCCACAAAACGACGTTGGCCGGCATGCCTTTCTGAATGCTGCCTTGCTGGTCTGTAACACCAAAAATGCTTGCCGGATTACGGGTCAACGCGGCGATGCCGGCTTCGTGTGGCAGGCCGTAGGAAACCGCATTGCCGGCCATCTGGCGCTGGTTGCGCGCGTTATGTGAGCCGGCGCCGGTGATCGCCACGGTTACTCCCGCAGCATGCAGAATGGCCGCGTTGTCCAAACGCGCGCCCAGCGTGTCGAAATTGGCCGGCAGGTTGGACAATGGGTCGAGCAGAACGGGCGCCCCGGCTTTTACGACTTGATCCGCGACCATCCAGGCCTCGGCGCCACCCTTGATAACCGCGTCCAGCTTGTGATTCCGGGCGAATTCCAGGGTTTGCAAAATATCACTGGCGCGGTCGACGTCGAACACCACCTTGCCACTATTGGCAAAAGCTGCCAGCGTGTTGCGCCCGGCGCGGGTCAGCAGGGTGGGCGTTCCGGCAGGTGGCGGCGTGGCCGCCTCGGCCATGGCTTGAGTCAGCAACATCCACTGCCCGGCGCGGGACTCGCCGCTGAGCTGGCTGGCGTCGCGCCCGATGTTGACGAACAACACCGGTTGGCCGAAAACGCTTTTGTATCCACCGTCCAGCGCGACCATGCGTCCCTGGCCGCCGAATATCGTGCCCTTGGCACCGGCTTCCAGCAGCGTGAAGCTGAACCCCTGGATACGGGTGACCGGAACCAGGCTGGAATTCGGGTTGTAAGCTGGAACGACATCGAATTCCGGGCGCATTTCCTTGAATGCCAGCCCGGCGTCGACCGATTCATCGACCGCCGATACCTCGGTGATGCCGATATTGCTGATGCCGGCAAAGAAACCCGGGGTCAGCGGTTTGCCGTCCGCTTCGATCACCTGTCCATCCTGCGGCTCGGACAGGTCCTTGCCGATCTGCCGGATTTTCCCACTGGAGATCGATACGTCGGTATTTTCCAGCACGCCCGCCTTGTCCATGGTGTGGACGGTGGCGTTGCGGATCAGGATATCTTGCGCCTGGAGCGTGGTCGCGGCCAGGAACAGGGTGCAGGCGAGTAACGATTTCAAAGCTTTCATTTTTTCACCTCCAGCAATTGGCCAAGCTCGAAATCCGAAACCGGCTGCCGCTCCGGGTCGTTGCGGTCATAGAGTAACGCGCCGTCGATAAAGACCTGCTCGGCCTTGGCGTAGACGCTGAACGGGTTGCCGTTCCAGATCACCACGTCGGCCATCTTGCCGGTCTCCAGCGTGCCGGTCTGGTCAATGATGCCTAGCGCCCTGGCAGGGTTGGCCGTGACCCAGCGGATGGCGCGCTCGGGCGGAATATCAATTCCCACGCGCCCGCCGGCAGCCATACCCTTGGCAGCTTCCTGGTTCAAGCGCTGGATGTCTTTGGCCGAGTCGGAATGCACGATAGCGCAGCTGCCCTCGGGCCGGTCCACCAGCGCGAGGTTCTCGAGGATGCCGTCGTAGGCCTCCATCTTGAAGCCCCACCAGTCGGCCCACAGGTTCGCGCAGACGCCGGCCTCGGCCAGTTCGTCCGCGATCTTGTAGGCCTCCACGGCGTGTTCGAAGGTGGCAATCTTGTAGCCGAACTCTTTCGCCATGTCGAGGATGGTCATCATTTCGTCGGCTCGGTAGCAGTGGTGGTGCACCAGGATTTCACCCTTCAGTGCACCAGCCAGGGTTTCCAGCTTCAGGTCACGCTTTGGCGGTCTTGCGTCCTTTTCGCCATCGGCAAGCTTGTTCTCATAGGCCTGCCAATCGGCGATGTACTCCTGAGCCTCGATCCACGCGGTGCGATAACCGGCGACGTTGCCCATACGGGTGCTGGGCATTTGTTTGCGGCCGCCGTAAACCCCCTTTGGGTTTTCACCGCAGGCCATTTTCAGGCCATACGGTGCACCCGGGAATTTCATGCCCTGGTAGCTCACGCTGTAAACGTTCTTGAGTGTCACACTACGGCCACCGAACAGGTTGGCGGAACCGGGCAGGGTTTGCAGCGTGGTGATGCCGCCGGCCAATGCACGCGCGAACTGCGGATCCTGTGGCCACACGCTGTGCTCGGCCCACACATCTGGCGTGGTCGGCTTGGTGGACTCGTTGCCGTCCGAGTGCGCCTTGACCTTGGGGCTGGCATAGACGCCCAGGTGCGAATGCGCATCGATGAGACCGGGTGTGACCCAACGGCCGGCCGCGTCGATGACGGTGGCACCGGCGGGCGTCTCGCCTGCGCCGACAAACGCAATCTTTCCGTTCATCATCAGCAGGCTGGCGTCGTCCAGGCGTTGGCCGGTGCCGGTCAGGACGGTGGCGTTGGTAATCAATGTCGGTGTCGATGGCAGCGGGCTGTAAGTCGATGGGTAGGGTTCTGCGTGGGCCACGGTTGGTATGAATATATTCAGTGTAGGCAGCAGGGCCAGCAAGCTTGAAAACCGCATGGGAATTCCCTCAATTTCGAGTGAAGACCAGCATATTATCAGAGTTGTCAACACGCATGGCAGATGCATCATTTATTGAAAGAAATTCCCCGGTGGTGCAATCACCAGGCGCTTGCCGTTATCATCACGGACCATGAATGTGCAAAGTACACCGCCGTCACTGCCCGGGGGGTTACAGCAGTGGATCGAGGCAAGCCTGGACGCCGGCAGAAATATCCTGGCGACCTCCAACCAGGGCACCGTACTGCTGTTCGAAGGTGACGGGCAAAAACTGGTGGTCAAGTCTGCCATGGGCCGCGGGGCCGTGCGCAAGGCGCGACAGGCCACGCTGGAGCGCGAGTATGCTGCTTACCGGCGTCTTGACGGAGTTGTTGGCGTGCCTGCATGTCACGGTTTCCTGGCCAGGCGGTACCTCGTGATGGAGTTCATCGACGGCGTCCCTTACCGCGAGGCGAGCTGGCAGGACAGGGATGGTTGGTTTGCAGCATTGCTGGAAGTCATACGCGCCTTTCACGCGCGTGGCGTCAGCCACGGCGATTTGAAGTCCAAGGCCAACCTGATGGTAGGCGTTGACCAGAAGCCATACGTGATCGATTTCGGCACCACTTTTTTGTACAAGGAAGGTTTCCACCCCATCAACAACCGCCTGTTCGAGTACGGCAAGCGGCTGGACATCAACGCCTGGGTCAAGCACAAGTACCATGGGCGTTACAAAGACGCCTCAACCGAAGACCAGCAACTATTGCAGTACTCAAAACTGGAGTACGTGGTCAGGCGTTTGCGTGGCCGGCCGATGCATTAAAGACTTTCGTCATTCCGGGCAAGTGGTGCGTGACCCGGAATCTATTTTTAAAAGCCATGCATGCCGTGAGATTTAAATAGGTCCCGGATATTTGCTTCGCAAATTCCGGGATGACGAGGTGAGTATTCATTCAGGGATG
>JAPHTE010000159.1 GCA_026196445.1 Lysobacterales bacterium | reverse complement strand
CTTAGGTGACCAATAATCAGAAAATCTACTAAATTTTTCTTGAATATTGATGGGTATAGACTCCACACTTTTTCTCCAAATTGAACGCAGATGACGCCACCTGTTTTTGCAGTAGCCATAATAGGCGGCGGGTCAAGTGTCCGCTGCAACGACTTGTAAGGCATCGAACCGAAGTCCTTGACGGTACTTCCTGGAAGCATTGAATCTACTCTGCGCCAGAGTTCACCGGGTAACCCCGGCGTAACGGACACCACTCAGATATGCCATTTCTCGCTTCCATGTCGTGATGTCGGAATCGTCGAATTCGGACAGACGGGAATGGCCACAGGCCCTTGCAAGAACCTGCATCAGAGAAACCGACGCGTCGAAGTAGCGGGCAAGGCGTTCCGCCCCCGTCTGCACATTGAGGCGCGCCCTCAACTCTGGCTTTTGGGTAGCTACCCCGACCGGGCAATTGTTCGAGTTGCATATTCTTGCGGCGATACAAGCAACGGCCTGCATCGCTGCATTGGAGACAGCAATCGCATCGGCCCCCAGGGCCATCGCCTTGACGTAGTCTTCTGCCACACGCAGCCCACCGGTGATCACCAGCGTGACCTCGTTGCCTGCTCTCTTGTGCAAATGCTTCCGAGCGCGAGCCAGGGCCGGGATTGTCGGTACAGAAATATTGTCACGAAAGATCAGCGGGGCAGCACCAGTGCCGCCACCGCGGCCATCCAGGATGATGTAATCGGCGCTAGCCTCGAGCGCAAAATCAATATCCGCCTCAATATGATTTGCCGAGAGCTTGAAACCAATAGGAATTCCTCCAGAGCGCTCGCGAACTTCATCAGCGATCTTTCGAAAATCCGCCGGCGTATGGAGATCAGGAAAAGTTGCAGGCGAAACCGCATCTTCTCCTGCAGGCAGACCTCGGACTTCAGCAATTTTGCCCTGTACCTTGTTGCCAGGCAAATGACCACCGGTGCCTGTTTTCGCACCCTGCCCACCCTTGAAGTGAAAGGCCTGCACGTCTGCGACCAATCCTGGCCGCCAGCCGAATTTCGCCGACGCCAGCTCATAAAAATATCGAGAATTCTCGGCCTTCTCCTCGGGCAACATACCGCCCTCTCCAGAGCAGATTCCAGTGCCGGCCAATTCGGCGCCGCGAGCCAAAGCGACCTTCGCCTCCTCGGAGAGAGCGCCAAAACTCATGTCGGACACCAGCAACGGAATGTCCAGTTGAAGAGGAGCTTTGGCACGTGGACCGATGATCACTTGCGTTTCGACCGGGTGGTCGTCAAGCAGCGGCTTACGCGCCAATTGTGCAGGCAATATCTGAATGTCGTCCCAATGAGGCAAATCTTTGCGGGGAACACCCATTGCTCCCATTTCACCGTGATGGCCCAGCTTCGACAGTCCGTACCGAGCCAATTCGTGAATGCGAGCCACCGTGGGTTCCTCCGGCGTTGGAACGGCCTCCATCGGTTCGCCATCAGTCCCGCCGGATGGGACTGGGTCACCCGGACTTAGATTTCCGAGGCGAGCGTGACTGCCATCGCAGAACGGCGCATTTCCGGTAGTTTTGCACTGACACAAGGCGGCTTGCTTTGATTCATCAACGGTAAACTTGAGCGGTGTCATGCCCGTGCCACGATGCGATCCGTCACAAAATGGCTGCGACGCCGAGCGCCCGCAGCGGCACCAGAAATAATCCTGACCAGACTCCAACTCGACCTGTTTTGGGGTTTTAGCGGCGATCACTGCCGTATCTTTCAGATTCATAACACGCTCTTTATTTGTGTATGCATAAAAATACTCCTAAGACGCCCAACACCCGGTTAAGCGGCGCAGCGGAGCTGCGTCCGGTGGAGCCAACTTGCTGGCAGAACGTACTTGAACGATTTGTTATATGTTTGCCTCACGCCGCAGAGAGCTTGCTTACATGCAACGAATCCCGGTGCTGCTCAGCCTGCCAAAGATCGTATTGCAACTGTTGATTGAGCCAGCTCTCCGAGGATGTCCCGAATGCAATTGAAAGCCGAACAGCCATCTCCGGGCTAATACCAGCGCGCCCATTTAGGATTGAGGATAAGGTCTTGCGGCTCACACCAAGACCTCTGGCTGCAGCCGTCACCGATATGCCCAGCGGTTCCAGGCACAACTCTCTAAGAATCTCTCCGGGATGAGGAGGATTGTACATCAACATATTTTCACCTCAGTGATAATCTTCATAATTAACAATCTCGGCATCGCCATCAACAAAGCGATTTGTGACCCGCCAATTACCACTGACTCTGACCGACCATATTCCATCCTTGTCCCCGCTTAGCGTGTGGAGATGTAGGCCAGGCAAATTCATGTCTTGTGCGTTAATTGACGCGTTCAACCTGCCAAGTATCAAACGAAGTTTCGACGCATGCTTTGCTTGAATTCCAGATTTAGTTCCTTTGAGGAAGAATTTCTCAAGACCTTTGTGCTTGAAACTTCGGATCATAAGAGCAAGTGTATAGTGTAACGTTACAGGTTACAACATATATAACG
>JAPHTE010000105.1 GCA_026196445.1 Lysobacterales bacterium | reverse complement strand
GAACCGACGCGGATCAGCAGGTTCAGGCCCACCATCGGTGAACCCGGATTGTGCACGGCCAGGACTTCCAGGCCGTTTTCCAGGTAGAACGTGCGGGCGTTCGTGGTGCGCTCTGGTACCGCGGGATAGCTGACGGCGGCTTGTGGTTTATCCTGCTTTTTAGCCAGCGTCGGCCCGGCAAATGCCAGTAGGGATACGGTTGCAATAACGGTGGTTAAGAATTTCATGATCGAAGCCCATTCGGAGTGGTTGAGATAAATATAAAGGGGGTCAGGTCCATTTAAACCCGTATTTTGGATTTAAATGGACCTGACCCCCCGATTCAAGCTTACTTTGGACCGAGATCGAGCGAACTCAGGTCCATGATGTACTGGTGTAATGCACGCTCGCCCTTGGCTGCCTGGCGGCTCGAGGAAAACGTCATCATCTTGCCGTCGGCCGAAATGGCCGGGAAGCCGTCGAAACTGTCGTTGTAGGTCAGGCGGATGTCCTCACCGGTTTCCAGGTTGCCCAGGAAAATTTCAAAATTATGCGGCGGTAAAAACCTGACGTAAGCATAGTGCACACCATCGGGTGCCGGGTAAGGTGCCCAATTGGTGCCCTCGTGCGTGCTCACCTGCTTCTTGCCACTGCCGTCATGATTGATCGTATAGATCGTCATCGGCATGCCACGCTGGCCCTGCGATAAAATATCCCAGGAGCGAAACAGCACGGTCTCGGAATCCGGCAGGTAGAACGCACCGCCTTCCTGCTCACCCTTGGTATGGGTGATTTGCTGCTCTTCGCCACTGCCGTCAGCCGGCATGCGCCACAGGTCGACCTCACCGTCGATCTGCCGGGACCACAGGATCCACTTGCCATCCGGTGACACGGCCACTTCGGCATCGTAAACCCGGTTGTTGGTCAGCCGCTTGACGTCGCTGCCATCCAGCGCGGAACTGTACAGCTCCGCGCCCGTTGGATAGTCCGCCGGGTCCGAGTAACTGCCCGATGGCAAATCGGTCAAATCACGCGTCGAAGTCCAGATGATGCGCTTACCGTCGGGGAAGAAGTGCGAACAGGCGTCTTCGCCCTTACCGTTGATTTTCACCATCGAACCATCATCGACATTCATGATGTAGACGTGGTGCGCCTCGTCGCCTTCGAGCTTGGCATTGCCGATGATGGTTTTGCCATCCGGTGAGAAATAGAACTCCGCAGCGACCCCCTCGTGGGGAATCCTGCGAACATCCAGTTCCTGGGCCTGTGCGCCGGCAATACCGACGCACATTGCCACACCGACCAGGCCGGCAGACTTGCCTATCTTCATATAGTTATTCCTCGATCCGCCAGACCCGTTCAGAAATTGACCTTGACGCGGGCGCTCAGCGTACGGCCGGGCTGGGTATAGCGCGTCAGGTCACGGCCATCGTTTGGAATACCACCGACGGATGAATACTCGATGTATTCATTGTCGAACATGTTGAAAATACCGGCGCTCAATTGCACACGGTCACCGAAGCTGTAACGTGCGAACATGTCCCAGGAAGTCCAGCCGTCCGTTTTAAAAGCACCTTCCGGGTTCTTGTTCATGTCCAGCTCACGCTTGGCGATGACATCCATCGAGAAGTTGCCGGCGTAGTAGTTCACACCCAGCGCCCCGGTCATGGGCCGGATCGTCCGGAGCTGGTCGCCGGTGGACTTGTCCTCGGAATCCATCCACTCACCGTTGAAGAACAGCGAAAAGTTGTTACCGAGGTAATAATCGAAACGCCACTCGAAGCCGGAAATCTCGGCTCGTTCGATATTCTGGTACTGGAACACGTCAACATCAATCGGCAGCGGGAAACCGAAGTCATAATTGGTCTCGGGAATCGTCTCGAGGTAAACAACCTGGATAAAGTTATCGTAGTCGGCCATGTAGTAGCTCAGGTTGTAAGACAGTTTGCCGATTTCACCCCGGATTCCGATCTCGAAGGTATCGCTCTCTTCCGGTACCAGGTCGTTAGCCGGGATGATGCGGATACCAAAGCCTGAAAACAGTTCCTCGTGGTCGAAGTAGAAGTACGCCAGGTCGTAGGGCGGCACCTTGAAGCCCTGCGAGTACTGGAAGGAAAGGGTCAGATCGTCGTTTATATCGTAAAGGGTACCGATGCGCCAGGACAGGTTGTCGTCAGAGATTTTCTCAACCACGAAGTCGCCCGGGTTGACCACCTCGTAACCCTCGTCGGCTTTCGGGGTCAACTTGTAATGATCATAACGCAGGCCCGGGATCAGCTTCCACTTGTCCGTCAGGTCAATCGAATTCTGCAGGTAGACACCGAGGCGCTCCGTGGTGTTCTTCGGAAACGGCGCGGTCAGGTCATCCAGCAACACCTCGCCAGTGCTCTGGGTACGGGTTTCCACGCGCGGACGGAAAGAATCGGTGGAATCCCAGTCAAAACCGTAGCTGAGCTGGTGCGAATTGCCTTCACCGAACACCTTGGATGCCGACAGGCTGACGCCCGTGGTTTCCTGTGAGAACAGGTCGCTACGAACAGTATCACGGTAGCCGGTATAACCGAAGCCATCCGTATCGTGGTTCAGGCGGAAGTCGTCACGCTGCTCGGAGTCGTTCCGGTACACGTTGATATCCAGCGTGTCCGCAAATCCCATGCCTACATTGTAGTCCTGATAACGGACCTTGTAGGAATTGTTTTCTTTCTCGTTGGAGGATTCCTCGAAGTTTATCTTCCAACCCGGAAGACCGAAGTAATTGCCCTTGTCGCGGCCATCATCGGGAACGAATACTTCCTGCAGGTAATAGTCGTAGGAGAACGTCAGCTTCTTGTCTGCATCGATGATGTAATCGGTTTTGAATAACAGGCTTTCAGAATCGATGTCTGCCGCGTCACGTTCCTTGGTGAAATTCTGGGTCTCGTGCCCGGAACGGTCCTTGTAGCTGACCAGGGTTTCAAAGTTGCCCACCCTGAAAGCGGTCAGTACGCCAATGCCAATTTCATCGGAACGGCCGTCGTAATCAGTGTTGGCCGAAACGAAGAAATCATCCCCGGGACCCAGCAGGTCTCCGGCGTCCTTGGTGGCGAACGCAACGATTCCGCCCAGCGCATCAGCGCCATACAGGGACGATGCGGCGCCCTTGGCAACCTCAACCTGCTTGATGGTATCGATGTCAATGAAGCCACGGCCGACCACGTCATTCGCACCGTCTGCGCCGTAGCCTTCGTTCATGCGCATGCCGTCCTTGATCATCATGACCCGGTCGGCGCCCATGCCACGTACGATGAAGTTCTGTGCGGTGCCATTGGACCCGGTAATGTCAATGCCGGGCTCATAACGGAACAACTGCGACATATCGCTGACCATTTCGTTCTCGATGTCCTCACCGGTCATCACTGAAATGGAACCGGCGACGTCCTCGATGTTCTGCTCGACCCTGCCGCCGACCACGACCACCTTGTCGAGCTCGACCGCTTCTTCTTCAGCTCCCTCATCGGCAGCGTCCTGCGCCAGCACAACGTTCGCGCCCAAGGCGAACAGTGCTGCGGTCAAGGCGGAAAACAACTGGGTTTGTTTGAAAGTGCGTTTCATTCATCTATTCCTTATTTACTGTGCAAATTTCCGGATATACACGCATTTATGACAGATGCGATTGCTGTTTGAAAGTCACGATCGCGTATCTTAGCATTGCTATGCAGTTAAATAATATATTAATTAGGTAATTCTTTGAGCCTGACATAGGTCATGCTTAACCACACTGAGACATAACAAGTCCGGCTATTTTATGTTAATTTCCGCGCTCAGCCTTTTACGAACCGAATAAGTAGGTACAAGCAATGAGAAACCCCCTGATCACACTGGCCCTGTTTGTCATGTGCAATTCCGTATTTGCGCAGGACGTCATTTTTCACCATGACCTGGCGGTCACGATCGATCCAGCCAGCAGCCAACTCGAGGCAAAAGACACGATCACCCTGCCCGATCCGGCAGACCTTGCCGGACTGAGCTTCAGCCTGCATGGCAACCTGTCCGTCAAGAGCCTGACCGATGGCGTGACCCTGCAAGAAACCGTTGCAGAAGGCGCAGCCGAAGACAAGGGCATGGACCAGGAGGACTACACTTCGGTCATCCAGAGCAAGCGCTACCGTGTCCGGGTGGACGACGGCATCACGCCCGAGGCGCTGAGCCTGGCTTTTAACGGGGTCATCAACCACCCGGTCAAGCAGGCCAACCAGGAGTACGCACGCGGTTTCAGCCAGTCTCCCGGCCTGATCGACCCGCAAGGCGTGTACCTGGCAGGCTCCACTAACTGGATCCCATCGTTCGGTGATGAATACGTCACCTACACCATGAAGGTGCAGTCACCGCCGGGCTGGCGCAGCGTCAGCCAGGGAAAACGCACCGGATTTGAGGAATCGCCCGATTTCCGTACCGACGTGTGGGAAGTCGATACGCCCACCGAGGAAATCTTCGTCATCGCCGCCCAGTTCACCGAGTACGAGTACCCAATGGGCAACGTCGCCGCCATGGCCTTCCTGCGCGAAAAAGACGATGGGCTGGCCAACAAGTATCTCGAAACCACCGCCCAGTACATGGAAATGTACCGCGAACTGATCGGTCCCTACCCCTATTCCAAGTTTGCCCTGGTGGAGAACTTCTGGGAGACGGGTTACGGCATGCCGTCCTTTACCCTGCTCGGCCCGCAGATCATCCGCTTCCCGTTCATCCTGCACTCGTCCTACCCGCATGAATTGCTGCACAACTGGTGGGGCAATGGCGTATTCGTGGATTTCGAGACCGGCAACTGGTGCGAAGGACTCACCGCCTACATGGCCGACCAACTCATCGCGGAGCAACGCGGCACCGGCGCCGAGTACCGGCGCACGACGCTGCAGGGCTATACCGACTACGTAACGGATGAAAACGAGTTCCCGCTCAAGGATTTCCGCTCACGTCATAACGCCTCATCCTCCTCCATCGGCTACGGCAAGACCGCCATGATGTGGGACATGTTGCGCGAACAGGTCGGTGACGAGAACTTCAGCCGCGCCTTCCAGAAGTTTTACCGCGACAACACCTTCAAACGCGCTGGTTTCGATGACATACGCGTGTCATTCGAAGATGTCACCGGTGAACAACTGGGCGGCTTTTTTAGACAATGGGTCGAACGCCCCGGGGCACCAATTCTGAACATCTCAGAGGTCAAGCTGACCGAGGGGGACGGACACAAAATGCTGGAAATCGAACTGCAACAGATCCAGCAGGGTGACGCCTTTGATTTGATGGTGCCGGTGGTCGTTTACAGCGCCGACAAGGTGGAACGCGAACTGGTCAGTATGACCAGCAAAACGCAGCGTTTCACCTTCCCTCTGGACTGCGATCCGTTACGCGTGGAGGTCGATCCACAGTTCAATGTCATGCGCCGGCTCGACTACCGCGAGGTGCCGCCGTCACTGTCCAAGATGTTCGGCGCCGAGAAAATCCTGATGCTACTGCCCTCAAAGGCCAGTGCAGAAGACCTCGCCAACTACAGGCAGCTCTCCTCCATCTGGAAGGGTGAACGCGGGGATGAATTCAGTATCAAGCTGGATAGTGAAATCGAAGCACTGCCCGCAGACAGTGGCGTGTGGGTGTTGGGCTGGAACAACCTGTGGTTTGGGGCGGTCCAGCAAGCGCTCGAGGATTATGACGCGGAAATCAGCCCTGCGATGGTACGTTTTGGTACAACCTCCCACGACCCTGCCCAGAACAGTTTCGTGGTAGCGCTGCGTCACCCCGGCAATACCGACCTGGCGATGACTTTCCTGACCGCGCACGACGCTGAAGCCGTCGCCGGCCTGGCGCGCAAATTGCCGCATTATGGCAAGTATTCCTACCTTGGTTTTACCGGTGATGAACCCACCAATTCAGCCAAGGGCCAGTGGCCCTCGGTCGGCTCGCCGCTGGCAGCGGACCTGGCGGAGTATTCCGAACCCCTGCCACAGCTCGAAAAACGCCCCGCGCTGGCCATGCTGGCGCCGGTGTTCAACGCTGAACGGATGAAGGCCGATGTCGAAAAACTGGCCGGTGAGGCCATGCAGGGGCGCGGTCCGGGGTCAGCCGGTCACGAAGCAGCCGCCGAATACATCGCCGAACAGTTCAAGGCAGCCGGGCTCGAACCGGCAGGCGATGATGGAAGTTATTTCCAGCCTTTGACGATTACCGGCGAAGACGGCAAGGAAATCACGGTGCGCAACGTGTTGGGTGTCATCCCCGGTGGCAATGCGGACTGGCAGGACCAGTCTGTCGTGCTCAGCGCGCACTACGACCACCTGGGCCTGGGTTGGCCAGACGCCAAGGCCGGTAACAAGGGCAAGATTCACCATGGCGCGGACGATAATGCCAGCGGCGTCGCCGTCATGCTGGAATTGGCGCGGACGCTGGGTAAATCCATGGAACCCTCAAGGTCGGTCGTCTTTGCTG
>JAPHTE010000061.1 GCA_026196445.1 Lysobacterales bacterium | reverse complement strand
TAGGCGACGATGATGACCTTGTCGCCCCTTTGGACCAGGCGGGCCGCGGCGCCGTTGAGACAGATTTCCCCCGGCTTGCCGAGGATGACGTAGGTCGTCAGACGGGCGCCGTTATCGATATCGAGCACGTCGACTTTCTCGAATTCACGCAGGCCGACGGCTTCGACCAGTGATGGGTCGACGGATACCGAGCCGACGTAATCGAGGTCGGCCCCGGTTACCGTGGCGCGGTGGATTTTCGATTTGAGCATTTCGATCTTCACGCATTCAACTCCTGGGTGATCCTTATACCTTCCAGAACCAGGTCGGGTTGTACCTCGGTGAACAGGCCGGCTTCGGCCAGCAGGCCGGCAAACCCGCCCGTACCGATAATCACCGGTTTGCTGGCCCCGAAACATTCCAGCGTGATGCGGTGGCAGATTTCTCGCACCGTGCCCACGTGGCCCCAGTACAGGCCCGACTGGATGCTACCGATCGTCGAACGGCCGCAGGCCTTGTCGGGACGGATAATCTCCACCTTGGGCAGGCGGGCGGTGTTCTGCTCCAGTGCACGCATTGAGATGCCGAGCCCTGGAACAATTGCTCCACCGAGGTATTCGCGCTTCGAGTTGACGGCTTCCACGGTGGTGGCCGTGCCAAAATCGGCGATGATGATATTCCTGTCCGGGTGGCGCGCAATCGCGCCCACTGCACCCGCGATCCGGTCAGCACCGACCTCGGCCGGATTCTTGTAGCCGATCTTGAGCCCGGATTTAACACCGGCCCTTAGTACGAAGGGATCAATATCGAAATAGCGCCGGCAGGCATTGACCAGAGAGTGGTTGAGGTCGGGAACGACCGAGCAGAATCCGACCGCGTCGATTTCACCTGGATCGTTACCGTTTTCCCGTACGACCTGTCTGAAAAACAGGCCCAGTTCGTCGGAAGACGCGCCGCGCTGGGTGATCTTGCGAAAACGTGAAATAAGCTCGTCACCTTCGAACAGTCCGCCGTAAATCTGTGAGTTGCCGATATCGATACAAAGTTTCATGCTGTCTCTCCGCCGGCCAGCAGCCCAAAAAGCGCACCGGCCAGTTGTTTCTTGGTTCGTGTTATCAAAAGCTCGCCATCGGCTGAATACACGGTCGCGATGTGTTGTTGCCTGCTGATTTCATTGATGTCGTTGTGCACGACAAGGTCGGCGACGCCACGCTCCAGCAGCGATTGCACCTGTGTCAAACGGGCCGCTGTCTCCGGCTCATCGGTGAGCTTGAATCCAACGATGGTCAAATCGGGGTTCATCGACCAGCCACGCAGGCTGTCGATGAGTTTTGGATTGGGCCTAAGACGCAACACCAGTTCGTGACCGGTGCTGATCTTTCCGCGGCCGGAATTGGTAACCACCTCACCGTCAACTTCGATGGAGTGCAGGTGGTAATCACCCACGGCTGCCAGGTGGATCACCGCATCGAAATGCTGGTTGCCGAGAAGCCGCTGCAGGGATGCAGCCAGGCTGTCGAAGCTCAGAAATACCTCTGTGTCGCAAGCCACGCCCCCCGCGTCGACTCGTTCTGAATGCAACAGGCAAACTTCCATTCCGCGTGCACACAAATGCTTCGCCAGTATCAGCCCGGTTGCGCCGGTAGAGGCGTTGACCAGCCTGCGGACACCATCGAGCGGTTCCTCGGTGCCGCCTGCGGTGACCAGGACTTTCATGCAAAGGCCTCCGCGATCAGGGTGGCGACCTCTTCCGGTTCCGCCACGCGGCCCGGTCCGGTGGCGCCACAGGCGAGCCGGCCTTCGCCACTGGGCAGCACCCTGCAGCCCCACTGCTCAAGCGCCTCGATAGCCTCCGCGACCGCGGGATGGGCAAACATATTGCTGTTCATGGCTGGAGCGATCCACCAGGGCTTGTGGAAATTATTGGCCAGGAACAGGCAGCCGGGCAGGTCGTCGGCAAGCCCGGCACGCAGGCGGGTGATGGTGTTCGCGGTGGCCGGGTATACCAGCACCAGGTCTGCCGCCTCCACCAGGCTGATGTGGTCCATGGCCCGGCCGCTTTCAAACAGGTCCGTGAGCACCGGCCTGCCGGTCAGTCCCTCGAGCGTGGCTTCACCCACGAAATGTCTGCCACCGGCGGTCAGCACGGTCTGCACAGCGTAACCGTCCTGCACCAGTTGCGATGCGAGCGCGGCGGCCTTGTAGGCGGCAATCGAGCCGCTGACGATCAACAGGATTTCAGGCTTCGACATTGTCTATCAACCTCACTTTTCCAAGCCGGACGGCACCGAGCACCCGTTCGCCACGCCGTTCCACGTAATCGACCTTGAATCCGGCGTTTTTCAACGCGGATTCCATTTCACTGGTGGGCCGGCCGCTTGACAGGACGCGGTGGAATTCAGGAGCGATGCTGCGTTCCACCGGTGCCAGGCGGGCATTTCTCGAACTCATCGCCAGGCCATCTGACTCACGCACAGTGGGGCAGGACACGACTTCGAGGTCGAGGAAAAAGGCGCTGGCCATGTCACGCACGAGTTGCAACTGCTGCCAGTCTTTTTCGCCGAAGTAGGCGCGATCCGGGCGCACGATGCCAAACAGCTTCAATACCACCGTCAGCACGCCGTCGAAGTGGCCACTGCGATGGGCGCCTTCGAGTTCCCGGCTCAATTGGTTTTCCGTTACACGGAAGCGGTAGGCATCTGCGTAAATCTCTTCGTAGTCCGGCAAAAAAGCGATGTGCGCGCCAGCTGTTTCCGCCTTCTCGAGATCCTGTTCCAGCGGGCGTGGATAGTTGGCCAGGTCGTCAGGGTCGTCGTATTGCGTGGGGTTGACATAGATCGACACCACGACCTTTTCGTTTTCCGCACCGGCGCGCCCGACCAGGCTCAAGTGGCCTTCGTGCAGGGCGCCCATGGTCGGGACAAAGCCGATGGAGTGGCCCTGTCTGCTGAGACCGCGCAGGCGGTCACGCGCCGCGTTCGCGTTGCGGATGATTTCGATCACGCGTAGCTCTCCTGCTTGCCCGGGTAGGTACCCTCGTTGACCTCGCGGTGGAAGGACTGCAGCGCGTCGTGCACGTTCACCGCACCATCCATCCAGGTCCTGAGAAATTTCGGCTTGAAGTTCGCGCTGAGGCCCAGCAGGTCATGCAACACCAGTACCTGGCCGTCCGTGGCTGCGCCGGCGCCGATGCCGACGGTCGGGATGTCGAGTGCCTGGGTAACCGTCGCCGCAAGGGCCGCCGGAACCAGTTCCAGCACCAGTGCAAAACAACCCGCTTGCTGCAGTTCTGTCGCCTGCCTTTTCAATTGTTCTGCAGCCCCATTGTCACGGCCCTGTACATGCATGCCGCCCAGCCGGTGCACGGATTGCGGGGTCAGCCCCAGGTGGCCCATCACCGGGATGCCCGATTCCACCAGGTGGGTGATCATGTCGAGGTTGCCCGCAGCCCCCTCGAGCTTCACCGCGTTGGCGCCGGCCTGCATCAATTTACCCGCGTTCTCTACCGCCAGGCCCTGTCCCTGGCGGTAAGACAGGAACGGCATGTCGCCGATGATGAACTTGTCCGGGGCGCCGCGGCGCACGGCTGCGGTATGTGCGGCCATCGTGTCGATGTCGACCGGCAGCGTCGTGTCAAAGCCGTAGACCACCATGGCCAGGCTGTCTCCCACCAGCACGCAGTCGATGTCGGTGCCGGCGATCAGTTTTGCGCTCCAGGCGTCGTAGCAGGTGACCATCGAAATGCGTTCGCTGCTTTGTTTCTTCAAGGTGAAGTCCTGTACTTTCACGTGCCTGTCTCCTGCATGCCATGACTGTGCGCGAAAGCCCGGTAAACCCCGGCGTAAGTATCATCGCCCAGGGCCGTGATGTTCTGGCTCACCGTGCGTACATCGCCCCTGGCCAACGGACCGGTCAGGGCCTGGCCACCACCGGCCAGGGTGTTATCGAGGGTTTTTGCGAGGTACGGGCCAAGGATTTCGTGTGGCAACCCCAGCTTGCTTTCAAACTCACTGAATGCCTTGTTCCACAGCAGTGTTGGAAAATTTCCCGCCATCACGCACAGCGCGTGGTAGAGGGGTTTCAGCTGCGGATCGATGGCCCAGGACGGATTGGACAGTGCGGGAAATATTTCCTCGAATCCAACATTGCCGTTTTCGCTTACAAAGGGAATAGACCGGTAGGTTTCGAGGTCGTAGACATCCGGCCCGAATGTCATCAGCGGGTGCAGGCCTGCGACGCTGTCGATCACCTTGCTGCCGGAAAAATGGACCAGTGTGAGTGTTGACAACTCCGGGTATTGGTACAGAAAAGGTTCGAGCGAATCATCGGAGATCGCAAGCAAGACGTGTGATGCACCCGCCATTGATGCGGCCGGTGTTCCGGTCATGCCCCTGTGCCAGGTGCAATATTCCTGTGATTCCAGTTCGAGATATCGGGCGAGGTGGGTGGCTACCCGGCCGTTCCCCACGATTCCGTAGATGGGTCGTTTCATTCGGTACCTGTCCTTTGGATCAAGTCCGTCGTTCTGTTTACAGTGGCTACCATCGTCGCCGTCCTTCGGATCGGCGCGAATCGAGGTGGAGGTTAGGCCATTTGTGCCATTTTTGCAATGACCCGGCCCCCTCTTAAAGCGCAATCAGTCAGGCAGGCCGGGCCTTTTCAGTCATTGTCATGCGATTAAGGTGCACTGCGCGCCCAAAGCAGATCATCGTATTCATCGATGTAATATATAGTTTACATTAAGACCGATATATATTACATTCTAACCATGCACAAAAGCGTGATAAAGAACCATTTAAAACTCGCCCGGGTGGAATGTGGCCTGACCCAGGCACAACTGGCTGACCAGGTTGGAGTGACCCGCCAAACCATTGGCCTGATCGAGGCCGGGGGTTACAACCCGACACTGAATTTGTGTCTGAAGCTGGCTTGGGTTACCAACAAGACCCTGGATGAGCTGTTCTGGATTCAAGGAGAGGACTGATGTTTTTCCACAAGATGACGATCGATGAGCGCACCCGCTCAAATACCCGCTACGCTGCTGCAATATGGCTCGGGGTCACACAACTTCTGCTGGCGGCTGTCGTGTTTTATCGTCTCCACGTGTTGGGCCAGGCCGATGAGGAGCTCCGCGATTTCCAGGCGGTCCTGGCTATTTCTATCTTCGGTAACCTGGCGCTGCAGCTGATTCTCGGTGGCGTCATGCCAAGACCGACCTGGCGCGGCGCCCTGGTGAGTTACCTGGTGCTTACCTTTCTCATCGTATCAGTTTGTTTGCTTATATACGGTTGGCCGGATGCTTCCCGGTGGACCAACACGTGGTTACCGGCACTTTTGGGTCCGGCGTTGCTGATCGGCGCGTATGCGCTGGTTGCGTACCTGGGCCAAAGACGCATCGAAAGACAAATTGAGAAGCTGGATCAATAAGACCGCGTAAAAAAATGAACCGGGAATTGACCTGCTATTATTCAGGTAATACCTGTTAACACCTTCAATTGACCGGATCCGATGTATGCGTGAGATCGACTTTGCTGAAAAAGAAAAGCCGCTGCGTGACGATGTTCGCATACTCGGCACGCTGGTGGGTGAAGTGTTGGCGGAACAACGCGGCGCGGAGTTTCTGCAATTGGTCGAAGCCGTTCGGCGCACGGCCATCCGGCGGCGCGAGAACGACACAAGTGCAGCGGACGAGTTGGACGCCTTGCTTTGCGGGATGGACGTCGAGCAGGCCCGGCAACTGGTGCACGCTTTCACCAGCTATTTCCAGGTGGTCAACCTGGCGGAAAAGGTCCACAGGATTCGGCGCCGCAGGCATTACCTGAGAAGAGGGATCAAGGCGCAGCCCGGCGGGCTGCTGGCGGTGATGCAGGAACTGCGCGGGCAGCCTCTCGAAGACGTCATGCGGGAACTCGAGCGCATGACGGTCGAACCTGTCTTGACTGCACACCCGACCGAACCCACGCGCCGCACGCTGCTCGAGAAGGAACAGTTCATCCTGCGCAGGTTGGTGGACCGTTTGGACCCGTCAAGAACACCCGAAGAGGAAGCCGCCACGCTCGAGCGCGTGCGGTCTGCGGTAACCAGCAACTGGCAAACGGAGATGTATCCCGAACATCAGCTCTCGGTTCGAAACGAGATGGAGAACGTGCTGTTCTACCTCACCGATGTACTGTACCGGATCGTGCCGCCGTTTTACGAGCGCCTGGGCCAGGCCGTCGAGACCTGCTGGCCGGATGCAGGCGAGCAGGCCATACCTGCGCTGCTGCACTTCGGCTCCTGGGTCGGTGGCGACATGGACGGCAACCCCAACGTCAACGCGGATACCATCCGGCGCTCACTGGAATACCAGCGTCGCGAGATCATTGGCAAATACCTGCCCGAGATGCATGCGCTCTCGCGCTTCCTCAGCCAGTCTCTTTCGCAGATCGAGGTCAGCAAGGAAGTAATGGAACGTCTGGATGACTATATCGGGTTGTTGCCGGATGAGGCTGCAAAGATCAGCCAGCGCGTGCGTAACATGCCCTACCGTTGCCTGCTAAAGCTGATGATGGCTCGTCTGAAAGCTGTGCTGGACAACGCCCCGGGCGCTTATGGCGGCGCGCAGGAATTCCGGGCCGATCTCAGGTTGATCAGGCAGTCGCTGGAAACGTACAAGGGCCGGCATGCCGGTGTTTTCCAGCTCAGGCGCTTGCAGACCAGGGAAATCACCTTTGGTTTTCACCTGGCGACGCTGGACATTCGCCAGGATTCGTTAGTCCACCGCCGGGTCATCGCGCGCATACTCGGCGACGAAAAGTGGCTGGAACTCGATGCCGGGGACAGGGCTGATCGACTGACCGCCTTGCTCAAATCAAACCGTTTACCCGAGCTGCCTGATGACGAGGATGTTGCCGGGACAATCGAGGTGTTCCGCACGATCGGCTGGGGCCGGAAACACTTTGGTCCACGCGCGCTCGGACCCTACATCATCTCCATGACCCAGGGTGCGGACGACGTGCTGAGCGTGCTGTTTTTGGCCCGGATGGCCGGCTTGGGCGATGCCCACAGCAACACGCCACTTGATATCGCCCCTCTGCTGGAAACGGTTGATGACCTGAAACAGGGTGAAGTCATCCTCGAGCGCCTGTTCAACGACCCGGTCTACAAAGCACATCTCGCTGCGCGTGGCCAACGCCAGGTCATCATGCTGGGCTATTCGGACTCGAACAAGGACGGTGGCCTGATTTCCTCGCGTTGGGCGCTGGCAACGGCGCAGGTGCGGCTCACAAACCTGGCCAGGAAACACGGTGTCGAACCGGGGTTCTTCCACGGCCGCGGTGGCACGGTCAGCCGCGGTGGCGGTAATTTTAACGGTGGCATCCTCGGCGCGCCTCACGGCACGGTGAACGGCTTTTTGCGTGTTACGGAGCAGGGCGAGACGATCAACCAGAAATATGGCAACCGCACCCTGGCGGAGCGCAACCTGGAGCTGGCGACCGCAGCCACGCTGAAAACCGGCCTGGTAGAAACGACGCCCCCGCACGCGGACTGGCAGCGGGTGGTTGAGGAAATGGCGGAAACGTCCAGAAAGACCTACCGCCATCTGGTCTATGCAAACCCGCAGTTCATCGACTATTTCCGCCACGCGACACCCATCGACGTCATCGAGCGCATGAGCATCGGCTCGCGCCCGGCCTCGCGCCGCTCGGGTCTCGGCGTCGAAAACCTGAGGGCGATTCCGTGGGTGTTTTCCTGGGCGCAAACACGTATCGGCCTGCCGGCCTGTTTTGGTGTGGGCACGGCGTTATCCGCCGCAACCGATACCCATGGCCTGGAAACACTGCGGGCCATGTCTACCGGCTGGCTGTTCTTCGGCAGCATGCTGTCGGACGTGGAAATGGCCCTGGCGAAATCGGACCTGGACATTGGCCGGCACTACGCCCAACTGGCGCCCGAGACCAGCCGGGCGGTGTTCGAACTGATCGAGTCCGAATTGCGCCTGACGCGTGCAATGATTTTGAACATCAAGCAACAGGACGAACTGCTGGATGGTGATAACACGCTGCAAAGGTCCATCCGTCTGCGCAACCCCTACGTGGACCCGATGAGCCTGTTGCAGGTGGACCTGCTGAAACGCTGGCGCGCAACCGGGCGCCGGGACGAGGCATTGTTCGAGGCCCTGCTGCTTACTGTCAATGGTATCGCACGGGGCATACAGAATACGGGTTAGGCACGATAACAAGCGAGGAGGCCCGGACGGCCAGGTCATGTGTTTTGCAATTGGTGAATGTACGATGTAAAAAATCAGGTTACGGACTTGGGGAAATAGAGTGAGGCGAAGCAAATGGCTGATCAGACACCCTCAATAAGACGTTCAACCCGCGGCTTGTTCCTGCTGCTGATCATCGTTGTGTTTACGGTCCTGGGTTTCGCATTTCTGTACATGCTGGGTGAGACCTACCTGGAGCAGCGTCCGCATGACTTTTTAGACTCCCTGGAGTGGGCCGCCGAGACCTTGACCACCACGGGCTATGGGGCAGACTCGAGGTGGGACCACCCGTTGATGGTTCTGTTGGTCATCGCCACCCAGTTCGCCGGCTTGCTATTGCTTTTCCTGATCATTCCGTTTTACCTGTTGCCGTATTTCGAAGAAAGATTCGAAGCGCGGCTGCCCAAGACACTGCCCAATTTCAAGGAATACATTCTGATTTTCCATTACAGCCCGGCGGTGGCTTCGCTGATTGAAGAGTTGAAACGCCATGGTCGTCGTTTCGTCATTCTGGAGCAGGCGCGTGACGCTGCCCGCGCAGCGCAGCGGCGCGACTTGCCGGTCGTATTGCTGGACTTTGTCGAAGACAGCCTGCCCGCAGATCGAATCGAGTCAATTTCAGCCGTGGTCGCGAATGGCAATGATGAGGAAAATACCACCTTGATCATGCTGATGCGCGAACTGGGATATGCGGGTCCGATCCTCGCATTCGC
>JAPHTE010000221.1 GCA_026196445.1 Lysobacterales bacterium | reverse complement strand
TTTGTCACGCTTGAGATTGCCGATAATACGCAAATCAAGCTGCAACGCCAGGCCGTGGCTAATGTTATGCCCAAGGGGACGATCAAATCTACTTGATCTTTCGCGTTTTAATTCTGTTTAGAGACTGATTCATGAACCAGTATTCTGTCTGGAAGTACCTGCTGATACTTTTAGTAATCGCAGTCGGCGTTGTTTATGCGCTGCCCAATATGTACGGTGACGATCCGGCCCTGCAGGTCACATCGTCGCGCGGGTTTGACCTGCCGCTCGATTTGACCGATCGGATCGACAACGCCCTGGTGGCGGAGCAGATCCGTTACGACAGCCATGAGCAGCAGGGCAACCGCCTGCTGTATCGCTTTAACAATACCGAAGACCAGATCCGGGCGGCCGACGTGGTGCGTGGCGCGCTGGGTGACCAGTTCGTGGTCGCATTGAACCTCGCCCACGCAACGCCCGAATTCCTGCGTTCGATCGGCGGCAAACCGATGACGCTGGGTCTTGACCTGCAGGGTGGTGTGCACTTCCTGATGCAGGTGGACATGGATACCGCCCGAGGACAACAACTCGACCGTTTCGTCGACGATATCCGCGCGGTTTTACGCGAAAAGGGTATCCGCTACGTATCGGTGCGCCATGAAGGCAATGCGGTAATGATCATGTTGCGTTCCGCCGCAGACCGCGACCAGACCATGAACCTGATGCGCACCGACCAGAGCCTGCAGGGATTGAACGTTTCGGAACTGCCGGCCGGGGAGACTTTTGGTATCTCCGCCACCGTGCAGGAACAACAGTTGCTGGCCTTACAGCAGACGGCTTTAAAACAGAACATCACGACCCTGCGTAACCGTGTCAACGAACTCGGTGTGGCTGAGCCGGTCATCCAGCAGCAGGGCGCTGACCGCGTGGTCGTGCAGTTGCCGGGCGTCCAGGATACCGTCGAGGCCAAGAAGATTATCGGCGCCACGGCGACCCTGGAATACCGTGCCGTCGACGAGGTCAATGATCCGTTCACCGCTTCGCAAACCGGGCGCATTCCGCCCGAGTCCCGCATGTATACTTTTGAGGGCAACCCGATCCTGTTGAAAAAGCGCCTGATCGTTTCCGGTGACCAGTTGATCGGCGCCTCTGCCTCGTTCGACCAGCAGACCGGTCAGCCGTCGGTCAGTGTCACGCTGGACGGTGTCGGCTCCAAGCGCATGCTGGATTTCACCCGGGACAACGTCGGCAACCGCATGGCAGTGGTCTATATCGAGCAGAAACCCAACGGCCGCAAGATCGAAGACGTGATCAGCGTTGCCGTGGTGCGCGAGCCGTTCGGCAAGCGCTTCCAGACAACCGGCCTGGACTCCATCAACGAAGCCTCGCAGCTGGCGCTGTTGTTGAGAGCAGGTGCATTGGCGGCGCCAATGGAGATCGTCGAGGAACGCACCGTGGGTCCAAGCCTGGGTCAGGATAACGTTGACCAGGGCAAAATGGCCGTGATGATCGGTTTCGTACTGGTGCTGGTATTCATGGCCCTGTATTACAAGGTCTTCGGCCTGGTAGCCAACCTGGCCCTGTTTGCCAACCTGGTATTGCTGGTCTCCCTGCTCTCCATGCTGGGCGCGACCCTGACCATGCCGGGTATCGCGGGTATCGTTCTGACCATCGGTATGGCGGTGGACGCCAACGTGCTGATCTTCGAACGAATACGCGAGGAATTGCGCAACAGGAATACGCCGCAGGCAAGTATACGTGCGGGTTACGAGAAGGCTTTCTCGACCATTGCGGACGCCAATATCACCACGCTGATCGCGGCCTTCGTACTGTTCCTGTTCGGAACCGGCCCGATCAAGGGCTTCGCGGTGACACTTTCACTGGGTATCGTGACCTCCATGTTCACCGCGATCATGGGTACACGCGCGGTGGTCAACCTGATTTACGGCGGCCAGAAACGTGTCCGCAAGCTGGCAATTTAGGGTGCTGACATGAAAATTCTGAATCGTACAACCACCATTGATTTCATGAGCCGGCGCAACTTCGCGCTGATCTTCTCGACTGTCCTGATCATTGTCTCGATAACGTCCCTGTTCACGCGGGGGCTGAACTTCGGCCTGGACTTCACCGGTGGTACGCTGATCGAGGTCGGTTATCCGTCCGCGCCAAACACCAACGAGGTCAGGGATAACCTGGCTTCGGCCGGTTTTGATTCCATCGTGCAGACCTATGGCGCGGCCACCGATATCGTGGTACGCATCCCGCCGACCGGGCTGGATGAGAGCAGCGCCGAATTGTCCACGCGTGTACTGGCCGCTTTGAGCCAGGGTGTGGATGGCGAGATCGATATGCGTCGTGTGGAATTTGTCGGCCCACAGGTCGGTGACGAATTGAAAGAGCAGGGCGTGCTGGCGGTCATCTATGCCATGGTGGGTGTATTCCTGTATGTCATGTTCCGCTTCCAGTGGCGTTTCTCGGTCGGCGCTGTCGCAGCGCTGCTCCACGATGTCATTATAACGATGGGCCTCATCTCGCTGGTGAAGATCGAGTTTGACCTGACCGTCGTAGCCGCTATCCTGGCCGTGGTCGGTTACTCGCTGAACGATACCATCGTGTTGTTCGACCGTATTCGCGAGAACTTTCCGCGTTACCGCAAGCGTCAGCCGGTCGAGGTGGTCAACACGTCGATCAACGAGGTGCTCGCACGCACCTTGATGACCTCGACCACCACGTTGATCGTGCTGCTGGCGTTGTTCTTCTTCGGTGGTGAAATCATCCACGGTTTTGCGTTTACGCTGATCACCGGTGTCGTGATCGGCACCTATTCATCCATCTATGTCGCCAGCACGGCGCTGCTGCAACTCGGCGTCAGCAAGTACGACCTGATGGAAGTGGAGAAAGAGGGCGCCAAGCTCGACGCACGGCCCTGATCAAATACACGCCTAAAAAAAGGCGCCCTGGGGCGCCTTTTTTGTTGGGCAGGTCGCTTGTAGGAGCAGGTTTTGCCGCGAATGCGAGAGAGGACACAGGTATATCCACCTGAGACACGCCGTCGATACCTCCCTGTAGGCTCATCCACAACATCCCTGTTGTGGAAGGTCTCAGCTTGGAATACCTGTATCCTCTCCGGCAACGTTCATCTTTGTCCGTCAGGGGGCAAACACAGTGACGGTTACCGCTTAGCTTTGGCCCACCTCGGTTCGATTATCTCCATGGCAGAGATTGTTCCCGACAATCTCCTGCATTTCCTCCATCCCTGGAGGTCAGATGGAGTGTAGATCGCAAGGAGTACAGGGACGTGCGGTGCGATCATGTTTGTCGCGGCATTGAACCTACCGTTTTGCCTTGGCCCACCTCGGTTCAATAACCTTCCTTAAAGGCGTCATCAGCTTGTAAGGTGCGGCCAGTACCGAATGTGAATGCTCGACCGCGTCGTTGCCGTCGAAATCCGATACCACGCCACCGGCTTCC
>JAPHTE010000489.1 GCA_026196445.1 Lysobacterales bacterium | reverse complement strand
GGGCTGGCTGATAGTGCTCGAGTCCAGCGCCGCCGGCGCTGCCATCATGAGCGGGCAGGATTTCCGCCCGGCGCCATCCAGTGGTTTTGGATACCTGCTGGAGCAAACGCGTTACCTGGTCTTCGACGGGGACGACGTCACGAGCATCGGGCTCGACGGGAGCGAACCATTCATTGGCACCAGCAACGGCTGGTTCGGTTTCCGCAACCGTTTTTGGACGGCCATGGTATTGCCGTCAGACCCGCTTTTGATAAAGACACTAACGGGTGAGTCGCAGCAGGACGCACGCGTGGAAATGGGGCAGGGCGAGTCGCCTGGCGGGCTCAACCTGGATTTTTATCTCGGTCCGGTGGAACCGGCCGCCCTGTCGGATACCGCCGCAGAACTGGAAAGCCTGATGTATTCCGGCCTGTGGTTTTTTCTGCGCTGGATTTGCCAGGGCATGTATCACCTGCTCAATCTCATTGCCATGGCCGTGCCACAATGGGGGCTGGCGGTGATGCTGTTATCGCTGGTCGTGGGAATATTGATGCGGCCACTGAGCAAGATCGCGGACCGCCTGCAGGACCAGGTGCACGAAACCGAGGCCCGCCTGGCGCCGATCCTCGCAGAGATTAAAAAAAATCACAAGGGCGCCGAGCAGTCTGAAAAAATCATCGAGATGTACAAGGAACAGGGGGTACATCCGCTGTACAGCCTGAAGAGCCTGGCCGGGGTCATGGTGGTCATCCCGGTGTTTATCGGTGCTTTCGACATGCTGGCGGAGAATATCCACCTGTCCGGCGAGTCATTTTTGTGGATCGCCGACCTGTCACACCCCGACATGTTCTGGCAGATGCCATTCAGGTTGCCGTTTTTCGGCGAGTACCTGAACCTGCTGCCCTTCATCATGACCGGCTTTTCGGTCATCGCTTCGAAACTGCACAGCCACCCGGCGATGGATGCCGCGCAACGGCGCAAACAGGCGCGAAACCTGTTGGCGATGGCGATGGGCTTCCTGGTGTTGTTCTATACCTTCCCGGCGGGCATGGTGCTGTACTGGACCACCAATAACCTGATATCGGTGATCAAGACACTGTGGAAAAAGCGGGCTCAGGGCAGCATGCTGGGGTCAGAGTAAAGTGCCGGAGTACGCTTACTCTGGCACTTTACTCTGACCCCGAATCTCCTTTACTCTGACTCCATTCAACAAACACAAGGTAAAAAAATGGATATTATTCACGTCCCGGTCTCACCGGGTGAAGTACTGGACAAGATCACCATCCTCGAAATCAAGTCGGAGCGTATCGAAGACGCCGGGAAACTGGCCAATGTGAAACGCGAACTGGATTTGCTTCAGACTTCGTGGCGCGAACACGTGAACGAGGACGAGAACGTTGCGCGCATCCACGCCGAGATGAAGGCGATCAACGAGGAGTTGTGGGAAATCGAGGACGATATCCGGGACAAGGAAAAGGCCAGGGAATTCGACGAGGTATTCATCAAGCTCGCACGGGCGGTTTACGTCACCAATGACAAGCGCGCCAATGCCAAGAAAGAATTGAACCTGTATCTCGGCTCGGAGATCGTCGAAGAAAAATCCTACCAGGACTACAGCTGACCTCAGAAGGGGGACGGTTCATTTGGGGCTGGATAAACCCGGCCCTCATTAATGTGTCACCGGGAAGCCATAAAGCCGTTGATCTTCTCCATTACGTCTTCTACTTCGATCAGGTCCATCACCCCAGGGTATTCGATACGCTGGCCCCAGCGCAGTTCTTCCGGCTCCTTGTGCCTGAATTTCCTGGCGGCCTCGGTGTATTTGTCCACGCACAGGTCGATGCTGTTATAAGGCCCTGAGCGGCGGCTGGGCGTTGCGGCGTATAAGCCTATTACGGGAGTGCCAACTGCCGAGGCGACGTGCGCCGGGCCGGAATCCGGTGAAATAAGCAAGGCCGCGCGTTGCAATAGCGCAACCGACTGGGTAATGGTGTCCTTGCCGATCAGGTTCTGGGCGTGGTATTGCATGGCGTCCTCTATGGCCTGGCCGGTATTCACCTCCAGTTCGGAAGGTCCGCCGGTCAGCACCACGCGCAAGCCGTGGCTGGAAATGGCGTGGTCAGCGACAGCGGCGTAACGATTCGCGCTCCAATTACGAAGTTCGTGGCTCGAACAGGGACTGATCATCAGGATGGGCGACGGATCAGAACCCAGTGTCCGTTGCGCCCATTCGCTGTCCTGTTCTGAAACGGGCAATTCCCAGACGGGTGCACTCGTGGGTACGTCGAGCGCCCGGGCAAACTCCAGGAAAGCATCCACCTGGTGTTGTTGCGGGATACTCGCCACCGATTGGTTGATAAACCACTGGTGCCGGTCGCGCCAGCGAGGTTTGTCCCAGCCGATGCGCCGGGGGGCCTTGACCAGCCTGCTCAGCAGGTTGGCACGGGCGGCGACCTGCATGTGCAATAGCACGTCGAACCTGCGCCCTTTCAATGTTTGCCGGAGTTCTCGTACGGCCTTGAAACCGCCCTTCTTGTCGAAGACGATGAATTCAATGCCTTCCAGCCCGGCCAGCAGTTTCGCTTCGAGTTTGCCGATGATCCAGGTGATCCGGGCCTGAGGGTGATGGGCGCGGATGGCGCGAACGACCGGCACCACGTGGGTGACGTCACCGATGGCCGACAGACGCATGATGCAGATGGACAGGTCGGACACTCAATACTCCCTTGATCGACGATCTCTGTAATGACCCGGTAGTGTACCGGAATCGGGCCCTTGCCACCCGGTCCCGGCCCCCGCCCGCCTGCGGACCTGCCGCACACGGTGTTTGTGCATTAGAATATGCCGC
>JAPHTE010000303.1 GCA_026196445.1 Lysobacterales bacterium | reverse complement strand
GGTAACGGATCGGCAACCCGTCTTCAGCCGCCTTGCGGGTGGCGTACTCCACCGAGTGCGCGGAAAAATCGACACCCGTTACCTCCGCGCCGCAGGCCGTGAAGCGCTGGGCGTACAGGCCCGGCCCGCAGCCGAGGTCACACAGGCGTTTGCCGGATAGCGCCACCCGGGAATCGATCCAGCCGACGATCGCGTCGATGGTCTCGAACGGGCGCGAGGCCAGCTCGGTCTCCTGGTTGAGGTGGTATTGCAACATCTGGCGCGCCAGGTGCGGCCGGGTCCACAGTTCCAGCGCCGTGTAGCGCGAAAAAGGCGCGGGCCGCTGGCTAACATCTAAAAGTAACTCGTACATAATCAAATCCTCTGAAGTCTTAGACTTCGAAATAAATCAATAAAATGGGATTAATCGACCACGGGGATATGCGCTGCTCTGTGAGCAGGCAGGGGTGTGGCCGGAATTATGGGCGAGCTATTTCATAACGGGCAAATTATACCCGATGTGCGGCGCGCGTAAAAACCAAATTCGATTATTAACGGCTTAGCCACCTCAGGATCGAGGTGTACAGCTTGGCCGGTTCCACGGGTTTACCGACCAGTTCAACCATGCCCGCTTCGAGACAGGCCTTGCGGTCTTCCTCGAATACATTGGCTGTCATGGCCAGGATCGGGATAGCGCTGTTGCGGACGCCGATGTCGTTTTCATCGCTGTTCATTGCACGGATGCGGCGGGTTGCCTCCAGGCCGTCGCAAACCGGCATCTGGATATCCATCAACACCAGGTCATAAGGCTTTGTTCTGGCCTTTTCGATAGCTTCCAGGCCATTCCCCGCCGTTTCCACGGCCAGCCCCACGCGGGTCAGCAGCGAGGTCGCAACCTCGCTGTTGATGAGGTTGTCCTCGACCAGCAATATGCGCGCGCCCTGGTAGTGATTTTCCAGGTAATCGCCCGCATCCACGACACCCGGCTCGGGATGCTCTTCTTCGGTGGCGGTTCCAGGACGCAACCAGGCGGTAAACCAAAATGTGCTGCCCACGCCAGGTTCACTTTCGGCACCCGCATCGCCACCCATCAATTCGGCGAGACGCTGCGTAATGATCAGCCCCAACCCGGTACCGCCATACTTTCTCGTCGTCGATGTATCAGCCTGTTCAAACGGCTGGAAAAGGCTTGGGAGCTTGTCGGCTTCAATGCCGATGCCTGTATCCCGGACTTCGAACCGGACCAGTATCTGCCCGTTCTTTTTCTCCAGCCCTTCACCGATCAACGTAATCTTGCCCCGTTCGGTAAATTTCACGGCGTTACTGGCGTAGTTGAGCAGGGCCTGGCGTAAGCGGGTCAGGTCTCCATCCAGCCAGGTTGGCAAGTTGCGGATATCAGTTTCCAATTCCAGTCCCTTGGTCTCTGACTCATCCCGCAATATCGACTGGATAGCCTCAAATAACGAATCTGTCCGGAACGGCATATTCTCCAGTGACATTTTGCCGGCTTCGATCTTGGATATGTCGAGGATATTGTTGATGATGGACAGCAAGTGCCCGGCCGAGTGGTTGATTTTTGACAGGCCTTCCGCCTGCTCGGCGCTGAGGTCGGTGCTTTGCAACAAGTGCGTGAGCCCGATAATGGCGTTCATCGGGGTGCGGATTTCATGGCTCATGTTGGCGAGGAATTCGCTCTTGGCCCTGTTGGCAGTCTCGGCACGTTGTTGCGCTTCAACCAATTCCCCGGTTCGTTGTTCCACGAGTTCTTCGAGGTGATGACGATGATCCTCGAGTTCCGCGGCAATCCGTTTTTGTTCGGTAACATCGCTGTTGATACCGACGTAATGCGTGATGTTGCCGTCCGCCTGGCGTAACGGCGCCATCAGGGCCGAGTCGATATATTCACTGCCGTCCTTGCGGCGGTGAACGAAGTCACCCTGGTAGCTCCTGCCCTGTTGCAACGCCTGATGCATGGCGCGGTAGGCTTCTTCAGGTGTCTTGCCGGATTTCAATATATCCAGGCTTTGGCCAATCAGTGCGACGGCGTCATAACCGGTTTGCTTGAGGAAGGCCTGGTTGATGTACTCAATTTTCAGGCCGAGGTCGGTTATAACGATGCTTTCCGGGCTTTGTTCCACCGCTTGCGCCAGCTTGCTGAGCTGAACCGCAGTGCGTTGCCGTTGCACAATTGTCCATATGTCGTTGACGATCAACTGCACCGTTTCGACATCGAGGTCGCTGTATTCCTGCGTCTTGTTGGCAACACCGGCAATAACGACCACCCTGCCTTCCTCGACTACCGGGAATTCGATCAACCGTCGTACATTCGGGAAACCACCGGGCAGGTATGCCTGTTCGCCATCGTTGTCGAAGTCGTTGATCACCTGCAGGTCAACGGCGGACGCGATACTCCCGACGGACTGGTGACCATGGCCATTCCCCGCGCATTTCCTGAGAGTCCGTTGTGAAAACGCACTGACATCGATGTTCTGGTGCTCGTCTGCAACGACCTGGAGGAAGGAAGCTTTACTACCGGTCAGGTTTTCGATGATTTCCAGCCCGCGCCGGATAAAGCTCACCTCGTCGAGCGACTCGGCGAGGTCTGGCAACTCGAGCAATGCGCGGGCACGCCGGGTCTGGAACTCGCTGAACGCCTCGTGCCGCTTGCGCTCACTGATATCGTGGGCCACACCCATGATACCGACGAGGGTGCCTTCCTGGTTGTATAGCGGCGCCTTGATGATCTCCACCATTTCCTCGTGCCCGTCATCGGAGTAGGTGACTTTTTCCTGCCTGATGGTAGGCCTGCCGCTGGCTGTCGCGTAACTGTCATCCTCGATGTATGCATCGGCGTCTTTTGGTGGAAAGAAGTCGACAGCGGTTTTCCCGATAATCTCGGACTCGCGGACGCCTGTCAACCGCTCAAACTCCCGGTTGCAGGATAGGTATCTGCCATCGGGATCTTTCAGCCACATCGGGTCAGGCAGGGTATTTGTTACCGCGTGCAGGTATACGTTCCTTTCATGCGAGGCGATGTCAGCCAGTTTTTGCTGCGTGACATCCATCACCGTGCAGAGCAGCGTTCCGGATGTCGTCTCTTCAGCGGAGGTCAGCTGGGCATGAGAGTGCAACCAACGCAGTTCGCCAGAGGGCAGCACAACACAGTAGTCAAATTCGACTGCCGCCACTTTGCTTCCTGCTTCCTGCAGCGCGTGGCGAACGCGTTCACGGTCTTCGGGGTGGATGGCCTGCTCAAACTGGTCTCGGGAAGTGCCTGAGTCCGTTTCACCGAGACCAAACAGCGTGCGGGCTTCGGCCGACATGGTCAGCAAGTCTGAGTCCGGGTCGATACAGACGATGCCAAGCTGTGCCGCCTGCAGAGCCTGCGCCAGGTCGTGCCCGTTGATCTGCGGTTCCAGTTGAGGCTTCATCCGTGTCTTGCTGCAGAAATCAGGCAGCTTTGTTTTCCTCGAAGTAGAACATGCTGATACCAGCCGTTATCTGCTCTCTATCGGGCGATTTCTGTTCGTACTGGCCGATCAACTG
>JAPHTE010000238.1 GCA_026196445.1 Lysobacterales bacterium | reverse complement strand
GTTTCCCGAGTGTCTTGACGATCGCGTCCTGTACTACGTCAGTCGCATCGTCGGTGTTACCCAGCATCTGCAGGGCCAGCGCGTGTGCACCATTGCCAAGTTGTAGTAGTCGTTGCATATCGTGCTTTTTCATCAGGCTTGCTCTATATACGCACGAGCATCAATTTTATTCCCTAGCCTTATTGCACCGTGACCGGTTCATTCACTCTCATCCGGCGGTGAGGACGGCTGGCTCAGGATAAACCAGAAACCAACTGCCACGGTGGCCGTCATCAGCGCCTTGACCCACCCGGGGGCGCTTGAGAATGCGAACAGGTAGACCATGCTGAGGGTCATGAACAGGATTGCAACGGCCTTGGCCCCTGCGGGAATGACCCGGTGCTCATGCCACTGTTGCATCGGTGGACCAAATACCCTGTGGTTATAAAGCCAATCGTGAAAACGCTCGGAGGAACGTGAAAAACACCACAAGGCCAGCAGCATGAATGGCGTGGTCGGCAGCACGGGCACAAACGCGCCGACGAAACCGAGGGTGAAAAACAAGCAACCCAGTGTGAAAAGAAACGGACGCATCGTGTTCAGTGCCAAGAGCCACCGTGAGTTGAAAAGGCCGCCAAGTATATCAGCACCCGCCATTCCAATGTCCTTCGGTGGTCATTTGACATTCCTGCAAAAATGATCGAAATGCGGGTGTTCGAAAATAGCGTAAAGAGCTAATATGCTCGTCATGCATTCAACGAAGCGGCAGACGGGTGAAATGACCCCGGAACCGCATGGAAAAGAGGAACAAACCGTGACAGCAGCAGCCTTTGTTGAGCATTTTGGCCAGTTGAAGGCCAGCGCCATTTTACGCACCAACAACCAGCAAAAAGCCGCCCTGGCCATGGAGGCCGCAATCCGTGGCGGTTTCCGTATTATCGAATTCACGCTCAGTATTCCTGGTGCCTATGAACTGGTGCAGGATTTCTCCCGCCGCGACGGTCTCGTCGTCGGTACCGGAACCGTGATGACGCCCGATGAGGCACGCCTGTCGGTCGAGGCCGGCGCGAAGTTTATCGTCTCGCCGGTCATGGACGAGACGGTTATCCGTGCCGCCAATGAGCTGGGTGTGGCCAGCATGCCGGGCACTCACACGCCGACGGAGATGCTGCAGGCCCAGCGAGCCGGCGCCCAGTTGTGCAAGCTGTTTCCCGCCCCGGCGGGCGGACCGGACTGGGTGCGCGCCGTGCTCGGCCCGATGCCGGATTTGAAAATCGTGCCCACCAACGGCGTGGATGAGCACAACGCCGCCGAGTGGATTGCCGCAGGTGTATACGCGGTCGGTTTCGTGGCTACCTTGTTTGTACCCGGCGATATTGCCAGCGGCAACTGGGACGCGATCGAGGCGCGCGCAGGGCGTTGCCTGGCCGCGTTGTAAGGTCTATTTCTGCTTCGGTTTGACTCGTCTCAACATATCCCACACCGGCACCGCGGTCAGGCCGCCGACCACGCCGGATACGTAGGGTGGCAGGCCAAAATTAAATATCCAATTCCATAGCAGGTTGATGAGCAGGCTGATGAGCACGACGGCCACCAGCAAAACCAGGAAACGTTGCCAGAAAGACATCTCGGTACCTCGCAGTGTGGTCTAACTAGGGCCTGTTAAAACAGATCCTAACATACTAGTCGTTCGCCACCGATATGCAAACCCGGTATTGGCGTCCCCCGCTTGACAAGCCCGGTGTATTGGGCCAATCTCCTCACAAGTCTGCAGGTGTCCTACTGGCTGCTCAGCCAGGGGATTAAACGGGAAGACGGTGCGCCCTGAAGCTTGACTTCAGCAGGTTATTCCGTCGCTGCCCCCGCAACGGTAGGCGAAGGTATGGGTCATGGCAGCCACTGTGCTTTTGGCATGGGAAGGCGACCCGTCACTGGCGATGCAAATCGCTCTTCGCGAGCCCGGAGACCGGCCTGTGGTTTTTCACTTGTGCTTTCGCGGCGGGCGTGGCGTGTGAGAGATAATCCCTCGAACACCCAACCCAGAGCCGGCACAACCAAGCGCGATCGGGTGAGATCGCACTGGAAAACGGCAATGGTCAAACAACTCAAAAAACACCGCGCCGGCATCGGTTGCTGCGCGTTGCTGCTATTGGTCTGTAATCCTGTGTACGCACAGGAAGCGTTGGAACTCGATACCCTGGTGGTCACGGCGGGGTTACAGCCCCTGTCAGCCAGGGACGTGGCCAGTTCCATTACTGTCATCAGCCGCGAGGAGATCGAGCTGAAGCAGTACCGCTACCTGTCCGATCTTTTGCGCGATGTGCCCGGATTTTCCGTCAGCCAGGCGGGCGGGGCCGGCTCGCAAACCCAGGTGCGTGTGCGCGGTGCTGAAGCCAACCACCTGCTGGTACTGATGGATGGCGTGCGCGTCAACGACCCTGCCGGCAACGATGAATTCCAGTACCAGCTGGCGCTGGCCTCCAACATCGAACGCGTCGAGATCATCCGTGGCCC
>JAPHTE010000344.1 GCA_026196445.1 Lysobacterales bacterium | reverse complement strand
ATGGTCAATATCTGTACAAAGCCGAACATCCACAGGGCGCGGTTGATGCTGACCTTGAGCATGATGGCGCCACCGAGTATTCCACCAGCTATCATCGACCACAGACCCGCCAACTTGGCCACCGAGCCGATCTCGGTGCGTGTATAGCCCATGTCCAGGTAAAACGGCGTGGCCAGAGCCGTGGCCATGTTGTCACCCAGCTTGTACAGGAACATGAAAGCCAGGATCGCCAAGCCCTGCCGGATGCCATCGCGCTGGAAAAACTCTCTGAACGGATCGATGACCGCATTCCTCAATGTGTGCGGCGCCAGCGAGTCATCACTGACTTCGCGGATGGATAGGGTGGTGGCAATACCGATTAGCATGAACACGGCAACAATCCAGAACACGGCCGACCATGGCAGGTGATCGGACAGTATCAGGCCCAGAGAGCCAGGCACCAGCAACGAGATACGATAGGCGTTGATCCACAGGGAAGTGCCGGTGCCGAGTTCATCGTCGGCCAATAATTCCCGCCGGTAGGCATCCAGTACAATGTCCTGGCTGGCGCTGAACAGGGCCACCACGAACACCATGATAACGATGCCCTGCAAAGACTCTGCCGGGTCGAACTGCCCCGTGGCGCCGATGGCCAGCAGTAGTCCAATCTGCGTGATCAACGCCCAACCGCGGCGCCGGCCGAGAAACGGCAGGCGGTAACGGTCCATCAACGGCGACCACAGGAACTTCCACGTGTATGGCAGGCCCAGGATGGCGAACAGGCCGATCGTGGCCAGGTCCACCTCGTTGCTGCGCAACCACGCCGGTACCAGGTGGGTGCCGACAAACAAGGGCATGCCTGATGAAAAGCCCAGCAACACGCAGGTCACCATCTTGCGATTGAACAGGATCTCCTGCCAGCGTCGGTGTCCGCTATTCAATGTACCGCTACCTGCCGCTGATCTCGTAGTCGTAGTCGATCGTCAACGGCGCGTGGTCCGAAAAACGTTCGTTCTTGTAGATTTCAACCGCTTGCGCCGTGGCCGCTACCGCGGGAGTCGCCACGTGGTAATCGATACGCCAACCGGTGTTATTGGCCCAGGCCTGTCCTCGATTGGACCACCAGGTGTACTGATGCTCACCGGGCTCGATCTGCCGGAACACATCGACCATACCGACCGGGCCAAACAATTCATCCATCCAGGCGCGTTCCTCCGGCAGAAAACCGGAGTTTTTCTGGTTGCCACGCCAGTTCTTGATATCGATTTTTTTATGCGCGATATTCCAGTCACCGCAGATTACGTAATCACGACCATCTCGAGCCATTTTTTTCAGGATCGGTTGCAAATAATCCATGGCCCGGTACTTGATCTGTTGCCGCTCCTCCTTCGATGAGCCCGATTGCATGTATAAAGACACCACGCTCAGGTTGCCAAAATCCGCCCTTATCCAGCGACCCTCGTCGTCCATGACATCCCAACCGATGCCAAAATGCACCTGGTGGGGTTCATGCGGAGTATAGATCGCAACCCCGCTGTAACCCTTTTTTCGGGCGTCGTGGAAAAAGCAGTGGTAACCCTCGGGCGCAAACACCGGGTCGCTCAGCTGGTGCTGCTGGGCCTTGGTCTCCTGTATACACACCACGTCCGCCCGCTGCTCGTGCATCCAGTCAAAAAAACCCTTGCGGGCCGCAGCCCGGATGCCGTTGGTGTTAATACTGATAATCCGCATAGCATTTCTTCTCTGTTCAGAGACTCCCAGGTGCAGGCAAGCAGCATACATGCCGCTGGCACATATTGCAGCCCCTCGAACGCCTCAAACGTTGCACCCCCACGTTGCAGCCCGGGCCCGGAGGCGAGATACTGCGCGCATGCAAAATTACAAGCAGCAGTTTTTTGAATTGGCCCTGGAACGCGGCAACCTGCGCTTCGGTGAGTTCACCCTGAAATCCGGCCGCCTCAGCCCCTATTTTTTCAATGCCGGCGGTTTTGACGATGGCCGCAGCCTGGCTCTGCTGGCAGACTGCTACGCGCAGGCGATACAGGCCTCCGGGCTCGCTTTCGACATGCTGTTCGGGCCGGCCTACAAGGGCATCCCGTTGGCAGCCGCCATCGCCACCATGCTACAGGTGAAGCACGGCATGAATGTTCCATTTACCTATAACCGCAAAGAGGCCAAGGATCACGGTGAAGGCGGGACGCTGGTCGGTGCAGCACTGGCAGGTAATGTCCTGATTACCGATGACGTCATATCTGCCGGCACGTCGGTACGCGAGTCCATCGGGTTGATCAGGCATGCGGGCGCGCTACCCTGCGGTGTCGCCATTGCACTGGACCGCCAGGAGCGTGGCCTGGGCGGAAAATCTGCAGCGCAGGAGGTGAGCGATGAATTTGGCATACCCGTGATCGCCATCGCGGGCCTGGATGACCTCATCAATTTCATGGAGCAACAAGCCGCGTCAAACATCGACATTGCAGCCATTCGGCGGTATCGTAATGACTATGGTGTCTAGCTCAAGATTCACGGCAATTTTGGTAACCGGGGTGCTGTTCCTGGTTGCCACATCATTGGCAGCGGATACCTATCGCTGGAAAGACAAGGACGGTAAAACCCACTACGGGGCCGCGGTTCCTGCCGAGTATGCAGACCAACCTTACGATGTACTCAACAATGCCGGCATGGTTATCGACCACGTCGAAGACACCACCGTCTCGATGGAAGCCCGGGAAGAAGAGAAGAAAAAGGGCCACGAACGCGCGCCGTTGATCTCCGAGGAAGAACGGGCACGGCAATACGACCGCTTGCTGATCATCCAGTACGGTTCGATAGACGAAATTATCGAGGCAATGGAAGTCCAAGTGGCCCAGTTGGGGTACGACAAACAGATCATCGAGCAATCCTTGAACAGCACCCACAAGGCCATCAGGGAGCAGATCAAACAGGCCGCTGACCAGCAACGGGCCAACCAGCCGATTACCGCTGACCAGCAACAGGCCATCGACCATCTTTACACGCGGCTTGCGGCTGACCGGAAAAGAGACGATTCCATCCAGCAACAGGAGAAAAAGATACGCGACCGCTTCGAAAAGGCACTTACGCGTTACCGCTTCCTGACAACGCAGGATCAGCAGGAAGACGGGGAGGCAACGGATCAGGGTTGAACTCGAGTTGATCCGCGTCGCCACCATGAGAGCCTGATGTTTGCCCGCTGTCCCCAATGTAAAACGGTGCATGCGCTTAAGGCCGCACAACTTTCACATGCCCGTGGCCTGGTCCAATGCGGTCAATGCGGTAGAACATTCAGTGCACTGAGTTTCCTGTTCGATGAGTGGCCGGCAGGCCAGGCATACCAGCCTGCAAAAGATACCAGCGCGGGCGCACCCGTACTCGGTGCGACGCGACCTACGAGCAAACCGGAACAAGTCACCGAGAACGACGCCGCGGATAACACGGCCAACCGCTCCGGCGTGCTGGCCTGGGGATTGGCCACCAGCTTGCTGGTTTTGCTGACTCTGGCCAACACGGCCTGGACATTCCGTGATTCCCTGGCGCAAAGCCCGGTCATCGGCGGCTGGTTACGGGAAAGCGGCTGGTTGCAGACCGATACAGACACGCTATTACAGGACCAGGGCCAATTTCAATTGGTCAGCCGCGACATGCATGCGCACCCGACGCGGTCCGGCATCCTGGTACTGAGCATCACCTTTGTCAATCTCGCACCGCGCAACCAGGCTTACCCGGTGCTGGAAGTCACTCTGTTGGACGCGGTGAACCAGGCAGTCGCCCGGCGTCGTTTGCAAGCTGTGGACTATTTGCGCCCCGGCGCGGATATCGACGCTGGACTGGCGCCGGATGTTTACCTGCCGGTGCTACTGGAGTTCAGCGACCCGGGCATGCAGGCCGTGGGATTTGAAATACGTTTTCTGTGATCAAATATGTTAGTGTTCGCAATTGGTATTTCCGCAGCGCAAATCACAATTCGAAGACGCCATGAACCGAGATTCTGAACAAGCCATACCGCTTCGACAGCACGTCAAAAATACCATCAGCAGATACCTCCAGGACATGGGTAACACGACACCCGAAAACCTGTATCAATTGCTGTTGGCAGAGATCGAACCCCCGCTGATCGAGGAGATTTTGAAACGCACCGGTGGCAACCAGTCACGGGCAGCGGGCATGTTGGGAATCACGCGCAATACGCTGCGCAGCAAGATGCAACGCTATTCTATCAATGCGAAGCCAGGCAAAACGTCCTGTCTGCCGGATTGAAGTGTCTGGCCAGGCCTTGCACCGCGTAACCGTTTTGGTCCATCAACCATTTAAGGCAGAGCAACATGCCCTCCAGTAACAAGTACGCGTTGATCAGCGTTTCAGACAAAACCGGTATCAAGGAATTTGCCCAGCAGTTGCTGGATTCAGGCTTCAAGCTGCTGAGTACAGGCGGTACGATGAAGTTGTTGAGTGATGCGGGTCTTGCGGTGACCGGCATCAGCGAGCACACCGGCTTCCCCGAAATCATGGACGGCCGGGTCAAAACCCTGCACCCCAGGGTTCATGGCGGTATCCTCGGCCGCGAGCAGGATGCCGGTATCATGCAGGCGCGGGATATCCCCGCCATTGACCTGGTCATCGTCAACCTCTACCCCTTCGAAGCAGTAACTGCTGCAGGGGACTGCAACCTCGAGGTGGCCATCGAAAATATCGATATCGGCGGCCCGGCCATGGTGCGCGCCGCGGCCAAGAACCACGCTCGCGTAACCGTGGTGGTTGACCCGGCTGACTATGCACGGGTCAGCAATGAACTAAGCACCGATGGCATGGTAGCGGTACAAACACGCTTCGAGTTGGCCATCAAGGCCTTTGCACACACTGCGCGCTACGACGGCCTGGTAGCGGCCTACCTGAGCCGCGGCAACGGCGCCACCGGGCAGAAACTGCCCGGTTACCTGACACCGCAATTTCACGCACAACTGACTTTACGCTACGGTGAAAACCCGCACCAGGCTGCAGCTTTTTATGCGGAGGTTGCTGCAACGCCGAGCGGCATCGCGGCAGCCAGGCAACTGCAGGGCAAGGCGCTTTCCTATAACAACATCAACGATGCGGACGCCGCACTCGAATGCGTAAAACAGTTCACCCAACAGCCGGCCTGTGTCATCGTCAAGCACGCCAATCCCTGCGGTGTCGCGCTGGGCAGTGACAATAACGAGGCCTACCTGAACGCCTTCGCAACCGACCCGGTGTCCAGCTTTGGCGGCATCATTGCCTTCAACCGGTCACTCGATACATCGATTGCGCGCACCATCATCGAACGGCAATTCGTCGAGGTCGTCATTGCACCTGGCTTCAGCGATGGTGCGCTGGAAGCCTTTGCCGGAAAACCGAATGTGCGCCTGCTGTGCAGTGACGATGGGCAGGATGTCTCCGGCTTGCATTACCAGCGTGTTTCCGGCGGTCTGCTGGTACAGGAAAAGGACACTGCGAGGATTGGCCGTGACGATTGCCGCTGCGTCACAGACCGCGAACCCAGCGAGGCGGAGTGGTCCGCCATGCTGTTTGCCTGGAAGGTGGTGCGCATGGCCAAGTCCAATGCGATCGTCTATGCCGCACCCGGTCGCACCCTGGGTATCGGCGCGGGCCAGATGAGCCGCGTGGACTCGGCCCGCATCGCCCGCTGGAAAGCCGCTGATGCTGAACTTGAGCTGACCGGCGCAGTGATGGCCTCGGACGCGTTTTTCCCGTTCAGGGACGGCATCGACACCGCAGCATCGGCGGGTATCAAGGCCGTCATTCAACCCGGCGGTTCCATGCGTGACGACGAAGTCATTGCAGCAGCCAACGAGCACGGCATGGCGATGGTGTTTACCGGAATACGGCATTTCCGGCATTGACTTGATGTTTAAAAGACTGGCGGGTTCGGGAATGTAATGGGAGTGAAGCGATGCAAGTTCTGATTATTGGTAGTGGTGGCCGTGAACACGCACTGGCATGGTCAGTGCAAAAATCCTCCTTGGTCAGCACCGTCTACGTGGCGCCTGGCAACGCCGGCACCGAACTGGAAAATGGTGTTCAGAATGTCCCCATTTCCAGCGATGACATCGGCGCGTTGCTCGTCTTTGCTAAAAACCAAAATGTCGACCTGACGATCGTCGGGCCCGAAGCCCCGCTGGTGGCGGGACTGGTCGATCGGTTCAGCGCTGCCGGCCTGCCCTGTTTCGGGCCGACAGCCGCGGCCGCCCAACTCGAAGGCTCCAAGGTATTTGCCAAGGATTTCATGGCACGCCACGGTATCCCGACCGCGGCCTACGGCAAGTTCACCGATATCGACGAGGCCATCGCATTTATCCATCAACATGGCGCCCCGATCGTAGTCAAGGCCGACGGCCTGGCTGCCGGTAAAGGCGTCATCATCGCCCAGACCGTTGATGAGGCAGAAGCTGCGGTCAGGGACATGCTGGCGGGCAACGCCTTTGGCGAAGCCGGCCACCGGGTGGTCATCGAGGAATACCTGATCGGCGAGGAAGCCAGCTTCATCGTCATGGCCGACGGCAGGAACATCCTGCCGCTGGCCAGCAGCCAGGACCACAAGGCCCGCGACGAGGGCGACTCGGGACCCAATACCGGTGGCATGGGTGCTTATTCACCCGCACCGGTCATCGATGAAATACTTCACCGGCAAGCCCTGGAAACCGTCATCACACCAACCGTGCGCGGCATGGCCGCAGAAGGCATGCCGTTCAGCGGTTTCCTGTACGCCGGCTTAATGGTCTCCCCGGATGGCGGGATCAGGGTGCTGGAATTCAACGTACGTTTTGGCGACCCGGAGACCCAGCCGATATTGATGCGCCTGCGATCGGACCTCGCTGCATTGTGCCTCGCCGCGGTCGAGGGAAAACTGGACCAGGTGCGAGCGCAATGGGATCCGCGCCCGGCGCTGGGGGTGGTCATGGCTGCCGGTGGCTACCCGGGCAGCTATGCAAAAGACAAGCCGATAGCGGGCCTGGATGTACCCGGTTCGGAACAAATCCGTGTTTTCCACGCCGGGACCAGGGTGCAGGACGGCCAGGTAGTCACGGCAGGCGGCCGGGTTTTGTGTGTCTGTGCGATGGCGGACAGCGTCAGTGCGGCAGCGCAGGCTGCCTATGCGCGTTGTGACCAAATCGATTGGGACGGCGCCTTCACCCGGCGCGATATCGGGTACCGTGCGATCGCCCGGGAACAGGCGGGCCACCAGGGCGGGAAAAGCTGAATGGATGTATCCCACCTGCTCGATGAATTGAACGAAGCACAACGCGAAGCGGTCACGACCCAAGCACAAAATACACTTGTATTGGCGGGCGCCGGCAGTGGCAAAACCCGGGTCCTGATCCACCGCCTGGCCTGGCTGATCCAGGTCGAACACATCTCGCCATTGAGTATCCTCGCGGTCACGTTCACCAATAAGGCTGCCGGCGAAATGCGTGAACGCGCGCAGAACCTGCTGCAGGTTTCGGTCAGACCGATGTGGATCGGCACTTTTCACGGTATCGCCCACCGCCTGCTGCGCATGCACTGGGAGGACGCCGGCCTGCCGGAGAACTTCCAGATACTGGATTCCGACGACCAGAAGCGTATCCTGCGGCGGCTGATCAAGGAAGAAGGGCTGGACGAAGGCCAATGGCCGGCGAACCAGGCCCAGTGGTTTATCAATGCACGCAAGGACGAAGGCCAGCGGCCCGGCGCCATCGAGCACATGGACAACCCGTTGACCGCGCAGTGGGTAAGAATCTACGAACTTTACCAGGCATACTGCCAAAGGGCCGGACTGGTCGATTTTGCCGACCTGCTGCTCTACGCTCACGAGCTGTGGCTCAACCATCCGCAGTTGCTTGAGCATTACCGCCGGCGGCTGGGCCACCTGCTGGTGGATGAATTTCAGGACACCAACTCCATCCAGTATGCCTGGATACGCTTGCTGGCCGGCGATAGCGGCAGCACCCTGGTGGTGGGCGACGATGACCAGTCGATCTATGGTTGGCGCGGGGCCCAGGTCGAAAACGTCCGCCATTATGTGCGTGATTTTGCCAACGTCAACACCATCAAGCTGGAGCAGAACTACCGCTCCACGGGCACCATACTGGCTGCGGCCAACGCACTGATCGCGAACAACGAAGGCCGCATGGGTAAAAAGCTCTGGACCGCCGATGGCGAGGGTGAACCGATCACGCTGTATTCCGCTTTTAACGAGCAGGATGAAGCACGTTACGTCATCGAGCAGATCGAGCAGTGGCTGGGTAGCGGCAGACGCGCGAACGAGGCCGCCATCGTTTACCGCACAACGGCGCAATCCAGGTTGTTCGAAGAATACCTGTTACGCGCTTCCATCGCTTACCGCGTTTACGGCGGTCAACGCTTTTTCGAACGCGCCGAGATCAGGGATGCGCTGGCCTATTTGCGCCTGCTGCAAAATCCCAACGACGATGCCGCGGTCGAACGCGTGATCAACGTGCCGGCCCGTGGTATCGGCCAGAAGACCCTGTCCATCCTGCGGACCCAGGCACGTGAGAGCAGCCTGCCACTGTGGGCGGCTGCCGGGCAGTGCATCAAGCAAAATCAACTGCCGCCCCGTGCGTTGGCCGCCGTACAGGCTTTTATCCAGCTGGTGGCCGGTTTGCACGACCGCATGATTGACTGGACGCTGGGCAACCAGATGCAGGGCGTGATCGAAGACAGCCAGCTGGTCAGCCATTACGAGAAAGAACCACGTGAGAAAATGGAGTCCAGGGTCGAGAACCTGCGTGAACTGGTCAACGCCGCCGAGGCGTTCGTGATGCCGGCCGAAGACGAGGATGCGGGTATGACCGAGTTGCAGTCGTTTTTGAGCCACGCGGCGCTGGAAGCGGGCGAAACCCAGGGTGAAGCCTGGGATGATTGCGTGCAACTGATGACCCTGCACTCAGCCAAAGGCCTGGAATTCCCCCTGGTTTTCATCGTTGGTCTTGAGGATGGCCTGTTCCCGCACCAGCGCAGCGTGACCGAGGCCGGTGGACGGCTCGAGGAAGAACGCCGCCTGTGTTACGTCGGCATGACCCGGGCACGCGAACAGCTGTGCCTGAGTTACGCCGAGGTGAGAAGGATGTTTGGCTCAGAAAACCATTGCAGGCCATCGCGGTTCCTGGACGAGATCCCGTCGGAATTGATCCGTGAAGTCCGCCCGCGCATGCAGGTCCAGCGGCCCTGGGCCAACCCGAAGCAACCGGTTTACCGCCGTACCGATCGCGCCGTCACGCAGGAGTGGCCTTTTCAGCTTGGCCAAACCGTGAACCACAAGAAGTTCGGCCAGGGTACCGTGGTCAGCTTCGAAGGTTCGGGAGAACATACGCGGGTGCAGGTCAACTTTATCCATGCGGGCGCCAAGTGGCTGGTGCTGGCCTATGCCAACCTGACCCCGGCATAGTTTGCCGCTATCATATGCCCGCCTGATTCATTACTTGGTGCAGCCATGACAACAGCCAATATCCATATCCCGATCCGGGAACGCTTGATTTTTGCCCTCGACGTACCTGACCTCGATCAGGCGCAGAACCTGATTACACGGCTTGGCGATTCCGTCGAGTTTTACAAGCTGGGGTTGGAAGTCTTTTTGTCCGGGCACTACTTCGAACTGATGAAACAGCTCAAGGGTGACGGCAAGAAAGTCTTCGCCGACCTGAAACTGTTCGATATACCGGCCACTGTCGCCGCCGCGGTCCGGCAATTGTCACGACACGATGTCGATTTCTGCACCGTGCACGGTAATGACTCCATGTTAAAGGCCGCCGCAGACGCCAAGGGCGACATGCAGGTTCTGGCCGTGACGGCGCTGACCAGTCTTGACCAGGGTGACCTGGATGACCTGGGCTTTGAGTGCGACACTGCTACGCTGGTGCTGTCGCGCGCCAGACGCGCATTGTCACTCGGCTGTGATGGCGTCGTGTCTTCCGGCCTGGAAGTCGCCGCCCTGCGTGAATACGCAGACTCGAAGCTGATCACGGTTTGCCCCGGTATCCGGCCGGTTCACAACGACGACGACCAGCAACGTGTCATGACACCGTACCAGGCCATTCGCAACGGCGCAGACTACCTGGTGGTTGGCCGGCCGATCCGCACCGCCGCTGAGCCGGCGCAGGCGGCAGAAGCTATCCAGAAGGACATCGCACGCGCCCTCGAAGACACCTGAGCGAGTGTAGACCCACACACTGCGCCGGTACCCGGAACAATCGCGCCAGACAAGGGTGGCTGGCGCAACGTTTAGTCAATTCCTTTACATTTTGCGCCGTTAATCGTAAAAAGGATTCCCCTGTGTACTATTTGACTGTTGACAATAGTTAAGGTTTGACATTACGATATAGCTGTAACTAATTAATAAATAAATATTCTGCTAGTTAATTAGCTGACCGATCCTCTCCGGCTCTGCCGGATTTTCCGGGCGGGCTTTAATGCCCAGCCCGGATTTTTTTATCTGCTCTGGTGAAAGCAAGCTAAAATACGCGGCAATGACCAAGCAGCACGAGCTAATCACATTGGTTGCAAAACTGAAATTGCGCTGGTACCTGACCCTGCGCTGGATCCTCGGCCTGTGGGTCAGGTTTCGTGTACAGGCGGATGCGGATGGCAATACCGGAACCAGTGATGACCGGCCCGTCTGCTACGTACTGGACGCCTATGCCCTGTCTTCGGTGCTGATTCTCGACCGCTGTTGCGAACAACAGCAACTGGCCCGGCCCCTGTTGCCGATCCCCGGTATCGATGGTGCCCCGGGGCGTTCGTATGCGGTTCTGAAACGGCTCAGGGGTCTGTTCGTGCGCAGCCCGGACCCACGCCGCAACTCCAGGATGCTAGCCCTGTTGGTTGAGCAATGCTGGCAAAACCCGGCCCTGGATGTGCAGCTGGTGCCCGTGACCGTGCTGGTTGGACAGCGCCCCAGCAAGGACAGCGGCCTGACCCGTGTCATATTTGCCGAGAACTGGGAAATCGGCGGCCGCTTCAGGCGGTTTGTCAGCACCCTGGTCAACGGACGCAAGACCTTCGTGCAGTTCAGCCGTCCCATATCCCTCCGCGATCTGGTCGATGAAGGCCTGGAAGCACCGGTCGCGCTGCGCAAGGTATCGCGGATCCTGCGTGTACATTTCAAGCGCGTGCGCACGGCCGCTATAGGACCAGACCTTTCGCACCGCCGCACGATGGTGGACAAGGTGGTCAACTCACCGACGGTGCGCGCAGCGATCGAAGAGAAGGCCAGGCGCTCCCGGATGACACTGGAGCAGGCGCACCGCCTGGCGATAAAATACGTACGCGAGATCGCGGCCAATTATTCCTACTCGCTGATCATCGTCGCCGAGGCGCTGGTGTCATGGTTCTGGAACAGGATATACAACGGCATCAAGCTGAACCATTTTGAAGACTTCCAGCACCAGGCACCGGGTCACGAAGTGATTTACGTGCCCTGCCACCGCAGCCACCTTGATTACATACTGTTGTCCTACCTGGTGCATGAAAACGGTTTCGTGCCACCGCACATTGCTGCGGGTATCAACCTGAATCTGCCCGTGGTGGGATCATTGCTACGTCGTGGTGGTGCTTTTTTTCTGCGCCGCTCATTCCGCGCGCACAAACTTTACGCAGCCGTGTTTCATGAATACCTGAGCACCATCCAGACCCAGGGTGTTTCCATCGAGTATTTTATCGAAGGCACCCGTAGCCGCACCGGCAGGCTGCTTCAACCCAAGGGTGGCATGCTGGCCATGTCGGTCAGGAGCTACCTGAACGCGCCGGTCAGGCCGATCATGTTCCAGCCGGTTTATATCGGTTATGAACGAATCGTGGAGAGCGACAGTTACACCACCGAACTATCCGGTAAAGCCAAGCGTTCGGAGAGGCTCTCCGACCTGCGCAAAATATTCGGCATCCTGCGTCACAATTACGGCGAGGCTCACGTCAGCATGTGCGAGCCCGTGTTCCTCGATGAGCTTCTGGAACAATACGATGCTGATTGGCAGGGAACGCTGCGCAGGCAATCCCGGCGTCCGGAATGGATGGGCTCCCTGATTGAAGACCTCGGGCAGATGATCATGACGCGTATCAACGCCAGCGCCGACGTGAACCCGGTCAACCTGCTGGCGTTAGTGCTTTTGGGCACGCCACGCCACGCGCTGGGCGAAAAGCAGCTGGGCCGGCAGATCGAACTGTACAAGGCCTTGCTGAGCAACAAACCGACGCCCGGGCGTGTTACCGTAACCGCAAAAACCGCCGAACAAATCATCGAGTATGGTTTCCGGATGGAAATCCTGCGACGCCAGGAGCATACCCTGGGTGACATCATTTCCATCCGCCCCGACCGGGCGGTGGGCCTGACCTACCTGCGCAACAACGTCGCACACCTGGTCGCGTTGCCGTCCCTGGTCGCCTGTTGTTTTTTGGAGCATCGCAGCTTCCAGGTCGCCCATTTACACAAATTCATCACCATCGCCCACCCGTTTTTACAGTCTGAATTATTCCTCACCTGGAACCAGGAACAGGTCACCGCTGCCCTGGATGAATCCATTGAGCAGTTGCTCAGCCACGGTCTTCTGGTCCGCGACGAGGACGGCGAAACCCTATACCGCACGCCGGATAACCCCGAAGCGGTCATGCAGCTCAGGATACTGGCCCACAGCCTGCTGCAAACTCTGCATCGCTACCTGATCACGATTTCGATATTGGCCAGGAACGGTTCGGGCGTATTGAGCCGGGCGGAACTCGAGCGCCTGTGTATACACACCGCGCAACGCATATCCATGCTGCACGAATTCGATGCACCGGAGTTCTATGACAAGTACCTGTTCAAGGGTTTTATTGCGCAACTGCGCAAGACCGGCTACCTGTCACCCAACCAGGACAACAGGCTGGTGTTTGACCGGCGCCTGGAAATGATCAGCAAGGATGCGCAGTTTATTCTGGGTGAAGCGATCCGGCAGGAAATCGACCGCCAGGCACCGCTGGCTGAAAACGACGCCTGACCCGGCGTATTACCTCAGGCGTCCAGGTCGGGGATCAGTTTTGATTCCAGCCGCGCAATCCAGTCCTTCAGTTTCAATTTACGCTTTTTCAGGCGCCGTATCTGTAACTGGTCCTGCCAGGGATCCATGGTCAGGCGGTCGATCGCAAGGTCGAGGTCGCGGTGTTCTTCGCGCAGTTCAGCGAGTAATTGCGTAATTTCTGAAGTGTCGTCTGATTTCATGAATATCGGAATCTAATATAAACTCCTTGTCTCCACTATAGCACCAAGCGCCGCGCACTACACGACGGGAGACGGCGACACGGATAGAAGAAAACTTGTTGGTGCCGCGGGTCTGGCGGGCGATCCAATCCCGATCTTTATTCACAGCAGCAGCGGCTTGACAAAAAAACATAGGTTTAATGCACTTGTTGACATGAACTTTTACAGAATATTGTCTATCTGACTGTTTTTTAATGTTATTCACCTGAATTCTGCCAAATCGTGTGTTTCGTCAATTTTGGTATGCTGATATGCGGCGGTGTGCCTGGCCGGGTTACCCACAGAGTTATCCACAGGATGGCCACAAACGCCGGGGATAAATTGCCTGAATCATTTTCAGCACCTGTTCAAAGGTTTACAATAATCCGCTTTCGCATTGCCTTGCGCCGGCGGCCACGGGATTTACTGTTGAAAGAACACCTTGAAGAATTACTGAGCCAGTCCCTGTTGCACCTGGTGCGCGACGGCTATCTGGGATCCGAATGCGACATCGTTCCGCAACTGGAGCGTACCCGCACACCCGAGCACGGTGAGTTCGCATCCAATATCGCCATGGTGCTGGCCAAGCGTGCCGGCAAACCGCCGCGTGAACTGGCCCAGGCCATCATCGACAAGCTGCCGAATTCCCGCCAGTTGAACTACGCAGAAATAGCCGGGCCAGGGTTTATCAACTTTCACATGGATCACGTCGCCTTGACGACGGTGGTCAAAGATATCCTGTACCACGGTGATCGCTACGGCCACCAACCGCAAAACCCGGATAACGAGGTCACTGTCGAATTCGTATCGGCCAACCCCACCGGTCCGCTGCACGTCGGCCACGGCCGCGGCGCTGCGTACGGTGCCAGCCTGGCCAATATTCTGCAGGCGGCGGGTTACAAGGTGCAACGTGAATATTACGTCAACGACCATGGCCGCCAGATGGACATCCTCGCCGTCAGTGTCTGGCTGCGCTACCTGGAACTGTGCGGTGAAAAACTGCGTTTTCCCGACAATGGCTACCGCGGCGACTACATTTACAACATTGCCCGCGAAGTACGCAACGAGATCGGTGACAAGTGGCGTTTCAGGGGCCAGGACGTACTCGACGGCCTACCGCCCGACGAGGCCCACGGTGGCGACCGCGAGGTACACATCGATGCTTTTATCGACCGGGCACGCGAATTTCTCGGCCAGGCGGGTTACGAGGTCTTTTTCGAAACATCGGTCAACAGCATCCTGGTCGATATACAACAGGACCTGGCCGCTTTTGGTGTTAAATTCGATTACTGGTTCTCCGAAAAGGAACTCGAAGACAGTGGTGCCCTCGATCACGCGATCAAGCGTCTCGAAGACAATGGCCACCTGTATACCAAGGACGGCGCCAGCTGGTTCCGTGCTTCCGAACTCGGTGATGAAAAAGACCGCGTTGTTATCCGGGAAAATGGGCGCACGACCTATTTTGCTTCGGACATCGCCTATTTTCTGAACAAGATGGAGCGTGGTTTCAAAAAGGCGATTTATATCTTTGGCGCCGACCACCACGGTTACATCGCCCGTCTGCGCGCGGCGGCGAAGGGCCTGGGAGAGGACCCGGAATGCCTGGAGATCCTGCTGGTCCAGTTTGCCGTGTTGTACCGACAGGGTGAGAAAGTCGCCATGTCCACCCGGTCCGGCCAATTCATCACCCTGCGTGAACTGCGCGAAGAGGTGGGCAGTGACGCAGCGCGATTCTTCTATGTCATGCGCTCCCACGACCAACATCTCGATTTTGACCTGGACCTGGCAAAATCCCAGAGTAACGAGAATCCTGTCTACTACATCCAGTACGCGCACGCACGCATCTGCAGCGTGTTCCGCAACCTCGAGGAAATGAACGAAACTCACAATGAGGCCATTGGTGAAGCGGCGCTGGACCTGTTGACAGAACCCAACGAAATCAAGTTGCTGCGTGAGCTAAGCCGTTACCCGGAAGCCATCGAGACCGCCGCCAGGCTGCGGGCACCGCACCAACTGGCGCATTACCTACAATCGCTGGCAACCGAGTTTCACGCGTATTACAACTCACACCAGTTTCTCGTCGATGATGAAAACATCAGGAATGTGCGTTTGAACCTGATCCTGGCGGCCAAGATCGTGCTGGCCAACGGTCTCGAATTGCTGGGTATTTCCGCACCGGAGTCAATGTGATGGCGAGCAGGCGCAGGACCGCCGGCAACCGGCGCAAGGCTTCCAGCGGTATACCGGCCTGGTTTCTGTTACTCGGCGGAATCCTGATTGGCCTGGCCATCGCCGGGTTCCTGGTGTTCAAAGGTTATTTGCCCCAGGTCACACAACACGTGCCGGCGCCTGCCAGCGACACGGCCAAGGCCACGGACGAAGCATTGCTGGGAGATGACAACGAGCCGGGTGGCAAGACCGAAAAGCAACGTTTTGACTTTTTCAGGGTATTACCTGAAATGGAAGTCGTTATCCCCGAGCAGGAACTGAGTCGGCGGGCCGAACCGTTAGCCGATACCGGGGTCGGCGACACCCTGGAAAGTTTTGTCCTGCAGGCGGGTTCATTCCGCAACGCGGCGGATGCCGAACAGATGAAAGCACGCCTGGCGCTGCTGGGCTCGATCGCGACCATACACACGGTAACCGTCAATGGCGAGACCTGGCACCGGGTCAGGATCGGCCCGTTCGAGGGTGCACGCAAGGCGGATGAGATGCGCCGCTTGCTGGACGACAACAACATCGACACGCTGATCCTGAAAGCAACGCCCTGAACGACCGGCCAACCAAGTAAGCCTTCCGGTTTCCGCCGGGCATCAATCTTTCAACGAGTTTCAACTTTCAAGGATGATTTCGGCGTATACAACGGGATCAGCGTGGTGCATCGTAGCGGGCCTGACCCGGCTTCTTGGCCAACACCAGTTGCCATAGCTGGATCCTGCGGGTTCTGAAAGAGGCGGCACTGGACATCAGGTAAAAGCGCCACATCCGATAGAAACGTTCACCATACCTGTCCTTCAGCCTGGGCCAGGCACGGCGGAAATTTTCATCCCAGGCCATCAGCGTTCGGTCGTAATCCGGTCCGAAATTCTGCACATCCTCGATAATGAAATACGATTCGGCCGCATTTGCCAATTGCGCCAATGATGGCAACATGGAATTCGGAAAGATGTACTTGCCGATCCAGGGGTCCGTATTCCTGACCGAACGTGTACTGCCGATGGTCTGCAGCAGGAGCAGGCCACCGGGTTTCAGACAGCGGTGTGCAACCTGCATGAACTTT
>JAPHTE010000412.1 GCA_026196445.1 Lysobacterales bacterium | reverse complement strand
CCGGTACAGCAGGTTACGGTCGCTGTATATCAGGTGATCGGTTGCGTGCACGCGCAGTTCGAGGTTGCGGTTATCTGCCAGGGCCCGGAACCGCCTGTTCAGTTGCTCGAATAACTCGGGTACTGCAATGGCTTCCCGTTCGGGCTTATACATACCGGAATCGAGCTTGGAAATATCGAGCAGGGCGCTCAGCAACTGTTCTGCCGCGCGCAAGCTGCGGTCGATGCGCTTGACCAACAAGGCTTGTTCGTCGTCGGACCCTTCGTGCTGCTGGCGCAGGATCGATACAAACAGGCTGGCTGCATTCATCGGCTGCAGCAGGTCGTGGCTGGCGGCGGCCAGGAAGCGGGTTTTACCCAGGTTGGCTTCCTCTGCAGCTTGCCGTGCCTCCTCGAGATCACGGTTGGCCTCGCTGAGTTCCGAGGTGCGCAGTTCTACCCGTTGTTCCAAAGTTTGCTTGGCCAGCTGCAGCCTGCGTTCGATGTTCTTGAAATGTGTGATATCGGTAAAGGTCGTGACGTAACCTCCTCCCGGCATCGGGTTGCCACGTATCTCGAGCACCTTGTCACCCTTCCAGGAACGCTCAAAACGATAGGGTTGCCCTTTGCGCAGGTGTTCGAGACGCTTTTCGATCTCAGCCTGTTCCTCGGCAATCAAACCCCTGCGGGCGTTCAGGTAGATCAGGTCCTCGACCGGCTTACCGATGTGTAACTCGCCCTCCGGGAAATTCATGATTTCCACGTAGCTCTTGTTCCAGCCCACCAGGCGCAGGTCCTCATCGACAACGCTGACCCCCTGGGAAATGTTATCCAGGGTGGATTCCAGCAATTCACGGTTGAACTGCACGGCTTGCGAGGTACGGTCCAGCAGTTCCAGCACCGCCTTGGGGCCGAGACCCTGGTGGTGCAGGGCAGTGCTCAGCACGGTCCGCGCCGATGCTGAACCGATGGAACCTGCCAGCAGGCGTTCACCAAACTGGATCGTCTTCGGCGTTGCCAGCGCACCGCGGCGCAGCGTGTGCAGACCGAGATGCGTGGTCAGGGCCTTGCGCGTTTCCTCGATGCCCAGGAAGCGCCCGATAATATTTTCCAGTTCTTCCAGTGTGATCAGACCATCGTGGTTTTCGATGACCTGCCCACCGGCGGTGGCCGATTCCCTGTCCGGGGCCAAAAGGGACACTATCACGATCGCAAAGGTGTTCAATAACAACGAATACATCGCGCCCTGGTTGAAACTGACCGGGGGGATGGCGGCGATCAAACCGTCAAGCCAGTCGATGGTGGAGAACGAAGGCAGCAGCAACCAGATGAACCAGGCCAGAACACCCAGGGACAGTCCCCACAGTGCACCCGTCCGGCTCGCTTTCTGCCAGTAGATGCCTATCAGCATCGCCGGTGCAAACTGTGCCACTGCAGAAAATGACAGGAATCCAATCGATGCCAGCGGAACACCGGATTCAATGGCGTGGTAATAGGCGAAAGCTGCCAGGGCAAGCAACAGGATAGACACCCGGCGGACGCGCAGCAGGGTCTGCGAAAGGTCGCGTTTGCCCCGGTTTTGCAACAGTCCGCTACGCAGGATCAGGGGCATCACGATGTCATTACTGACCATGATCGCAAGTGCAACCGTGGACATGATTACCATGCCCGTGGCCGCAGAAAAACCACCCAGGAAAGCCAACACCGTCAATACCGGTTGGTCAAAGGCCAACGGCAGCGACAGTACGTAGGTGTCCGGATTGACGCCCTGGCCGGAAAATTGCGTCAGACCCGCCAACGCGATAGGCACCACCAGGGCCACGAACAAGAGCAGGTAAATCGGGAATATCCAGCGTGCGATACGCAAGTCCATGGTGTCCCGGAACTCGACAATCGCCACGTGGAACTGCCTTGGCAGGCATAGTATCGCGACCATCGCCAGTACCATCTGGATTCCGAATCCTTCCGGCAGCTTCCATGGTGTGAAGAGTTCCTGGTACGGACCCTGTTCACGGATGGTCAACGCAACGCTTTCCAGGCCATTGAAGACACCGAAGATGGCAAACAGGCCGATAGCGACAAATGCCAGCAGCTTGACCAGGGACTCAAATGCGATGGCCCACATCAATCCACGGTGGTGCTCGCTCGCGTCCATGTTGCGGGTACCGAACACCATCGAAAACGCGGCCAGCACCAATGCCAGGTATAACGGCAGCAAGCCCGGTAGCTCCGAGCTTGTCCCGGTGGCCTTGCCAATCACTTCGATGCTGGTCGTGATGCCCTTGAGCTGCAAGGCGATATAAGGCACCACCCCGACAACCGCCGCACAGGTAACCAGGATCGCGATGGCGTGGCTGCGGCCGTAACGAAAGGCGATAAAGTCCGCAATGGAGGTGATGCGCTGGTCCCTGCTGGTGATGGCGATGCGCCGCAGCATGTCGAACCCAAACACCATCACCAATATCGGTCCCAGGTAAATGGACAGGAAGCCCCAGCCCGTGGTGGCAGCACTGCCTACCGCTCCGTAGAAGGTCCACGAAGTGCAATAAACTGCCAGGGACAAGGAGTAAATGATCGCTTTGAATCTGCGCCGGTCACGTCCGATCCGTTGCTTGTCACCGAACCAGGCGATCGTGAACAGCAGGCCCATGTAGGCAAGCACGATCAGTGTCAACTTCAAGGGATTCAGCATGTGTGGTTTGGATTCTCGTTGGATTGTTCAACGGACAATCATCAGCTCGAATGCACTCTACGACTAAAGTAGGAGCGTTTAGCTGACGATCTCAACGTAACATAGCGATCGGGAATTTACCATCAAGGAGAGGCTACCCATGAGTGAACAAACCCAAAGACAAGCCTATTGGAAAGCAAACCTGAAGCTGGTGGCATTTTGCCTCAGCATCTGGTTTGTCGTGTCTTACCTTTTTGGGATCATCCTGGTTGACCAGCTCAACGCCATCAAGATCGGCGGCTATGGGCTGGGCTTCTGGTTTGCCCAACAAGGTTCGATGTACATCTTTGTCATCCTGATTTTTTTCTATGCCAACCGCATCGGGAAAATCGATCAAAAATTCAACGTGCACGAAGACTGAAGGAGATAGATGATGGATCTCAAGTTACTAACTTTTTTGGTCGTTGGCGCGACATTTGCCTTGTATATCGGTATTGCTATCTGGTCCAAGGCATCGAGCACCAAGGAATTCTACGTGGCAGGCACGGGTGTACACCCGATTGCCAACGGTATGGCCACGGCTGCCGACTGGATGTCCGCCGCATCGTTTATTTCCATGGCGGGCCTGATCGCCTTCCTGGGCTACGATGCGTCGGTTTACCTGATGGGCTGGACGGGCGGTTATGTATTGCTGGCCCTGTTGCTGGCGCCTTACCTGCGTAAGTTCGGCAAATTCACGGTTTCCGAGTTCATCGGCGAACGCTATTACTCCAAGGCTGCCCGCATGGTGGCTGTACTGTGTCTTATCGTGGCCTCTATCACTTACGTGATCGGCCAGATGAAAGGCGTGGGGGTTGCTTTCGGACGATTCCTGGAAGTGGATTTTCATACCGGCGTTGTTGTGGGTATGGCGATCGTGTTTGTATACGCCGTGCTGGGTGGCATGAAAGGCATTACCTACACCCAGATCGCGCAGTATTGCGTGTTGATTTTTGCCTACACCGTACCGGCGATCTTCATTGCCCTGAACCTGACGGGTAATCCTATTCCGCAGTTGGGCCTGGGCAGCAACATGGCTGATGGCTCCGGCATGGCCTTGCTGGATAAACTGGACATGATCGTTACCGACCTGGGATTCGCCGCGTACACGGCCCAGAAGTGGTCAACGTTGAATATGGTGTTGTTGACCTTGTCGCTGATGATCGGAACGGCCGGTTTACCACACGTAATCATGCGCTTCTTCACCGTACCCCGGGTCGCGGATGCGCGGACCTCGGCCGGTTGGGCGCTGGTTTTCATCGCGATCCTGTACACGACTGCACCCGCGGTTGGCGCGATGGCGCGTTTGAACCTGATGAACACCATCCAGTCCGGTCCGGTCGGTGCTGCAGATGGCAACCTGGTTTACGCGGACAGGCCCACGTGGTTCAAGAACTGGGAGACCACCGGTCTGTTGCAGTTCGAAGACAAGAACGGTGACGGCCGCGTCCAGTATTACAATGACAAGGACGAGGCATTTGCTGCGAAAGCAGCGAGCTTTGGCTGGAATGGCAACGAGATGGTCAAGGTCGACCGCGACATCATGGTATTGGCGAACCCGGAAATTGCCGGTCTGCCTAACTGGGTAATTGCCCTGGTAGCCGCAGGTGGCCTGGCGGCCGCGTTGTCGACGGCTGCGGGCCTGTTGCTGGCCATATCAACTGCCGTGTCACACGACGTGATCAAGGGCATGATCTCTCCGGATATATCGGAGAAGAAAGAACTGCTGGCCAGCCGTCTTTCAATGGCCGGTGCGATCCTTGTCGCAGGTTATCTTGGCATGAATCCGCCCGGCTTTGCGGCACAGGTGGTGGCGCTGGCCTTTGGCCTGGCGGCGTCGTCCATATTCCCGGCCCTGATGATGGGTATCTTCAACAAGAACATGGATGATAAAGGCGCCATCGTCGGTATGCTGGTGGGCCTGTTCTCCACGTTGATATACATCTTCTGGTTCAAGGGCTGGTTCTTCGTACCTGGAACAGAGATGGCTGCGAATACCCCGGACAACTGGTTCATGGGTATTTCACCAGAGGCCTTTGGCGCCGTGGGTGCAATGCTTAACTTTCTCGCCGCCTATGTCGTGTCGAAGGTTACACCTCCACCACCAGAGCATATCCAGCACCTGGTTGAAGACATCCGTGTTCCCATGGGTGCAGTTAAAGCAGCAAGAGACCATTAATAAAAAGCTGTGAAACTGAAAAGGGTCAGCATTCGTGCTGGCCCTTTTTTTTTAGTTCACATTGGAATTACACTCTGTAAATGCCCAGCAACTACCACGACATAAACTTCATCGCGGAATTCCTGCACACGGTGCACCCGTTCAACGCACTTGATACCGAGGGTTTGCACAAGCTGGCCCGGACGCTGCAAGTAGCCTACTACCCACAAGGTAAAACCATCTTTTCGTCCAAGCCGCCGCCAGGGCTGGCCATTATCCGCAAAGGCGCGGTGCGGTTGGTCGATGAGTCACACAAGTTCCTGGACAAGCGCTCCGAGGGCGAACTGTTCGGCCATGACATCTATTTCCACGGGGAGATGAAGGACTACATTGCCGAGGCTGAAGAGGACTGTCTTCTTTGGTTGATGGACGTGGAGGAATTCAAGGCGCTACGCGCCGAGAATACGCTCATCGGCGAGTATTTCAGCAGCCATCTCAAAACGCGACTGAGCGCTGCGACCGAGGTCAAGCACAGTGTCACCCAGGTCAAGGATCTGCTGAAACGTGAACCGGTGATGGTGGAAGGCCGCATGAGCATCCAGGACGTGGCCCGGCGCATGAGTGCCGAGCGCGTCTCCAGCGTCCTGGTGATGTGCGATGACAAGTTGTGCGGCATCGTGACAGACAAGGATTTGCGCCAACGCGTGCTCGCGGTTGGCTTGCACCCTGACACGGCGATCGTGGAGGTCATGACCGCCAACCCAAAAAGTGTCGAAGCGGACGCGGATGTTGATTCTGCCCTGTTGTTGATGATGCGCCAGAACTATCACCATTTGCCGGTCATGGACGGCAACCAGCCACTGGGGCTGGTCACTGCGGGTGATATCCTGCGTGCACAATCAGAACACCCCCTGCGTATTGTCCGCGACATTTACAAGAAGAATTCGATCGAGGAGTTGCTCAGTTTGAACCACCGCTTGCCGTTCCTTTTTGAACGCATGGTCAACCTGGGGCGGGACATCGAGCAAATCGGGCGGATGGTCACCCTGGTGACGGACGCATTTACCATCAGGTTACTGCAGATTGCCGAGCAGAGCCTGGGTCCGCCGCCGGTGCCTTACGCCTGGATCGTATTCGGCTCCCAGGCGCGCGAGGCGCAGACGGCGCGGACGGACCAGGACAACGGTATCGTGCTGTCGCGCGACGCGAGCGGGGATGAAGTCACTTATTTTGAAAAACTCTCGCAGTCGGTTTGTGACGGGCTCGATCGGCTCGGCTATGTGTACTGCCCGGGTGAAGTCATGGCGATCAACGTCAAGTGGCGAGTGTCGCTGGACAAGTGGAAACGGCATTTTGACCGCTGGATAGATGAACCGACGCCGAAGTCGGTGATGTACAGCAGCATATTTTTTGATATTCGCTGTGTTCATGGTGATTGCGAGTTGGTGGACGAGTTGCAAACACACGCGATTACACGGGCCAGGGACAACCGGATATTCAGGCGCTTCATGGCGGCCAATGTGTTGAAACACAAACCGCCATTGGGCTTCTTCCGCCGTTTCGTGCAGGAAAGTGACGGCTCCCACAGTGAGGGCCTGAACCTGAAACACAGGGGCATCGTGCCCATCACCGGCCTGGTCAGGATTCGTGCGCTGGAAGCGGGAATCAAGGAAGCCAACACGTACCGGCGTATCAAGCTGGCCACGGAGAGCGGCGCCATGAATGAAAACGATGCCAATAGTCTGCGTGACGCCCTGCGCCTGATCAACCGGATTCGCCTCAATCACCAGTCGGCGCAGATGATGGCGGGAGAAAAACCGAGCAATTTTGTGCCCATAGAAGACCTGTCACCGCTACTCAGGCGAAATCTCAAGGCCGCTTTCATGCTGGTGGAGGAAGCGCAGGACGCCATGGCCCACAGGTACCAGGTGCTCTGATGTTCGCGCGTTGGCGCTACCGCAAACGGTGCCATGCAGCGGCGCGCCTTTGCCAGCATCCAAACGTCGCAACATACATCAGGGAGTACGCGGGGCTGGGCGTGGACAAACTGTCAAACACGCCTTTGATCGCTGTCGACCTTGAAATGACGGGTCTCGATGCCACGCAAAACCACATCATTGCCATCGGCTGGACGCAACTGGATCATGGGCGGATCAACCTGGCCTCCAACCGCCACCTGCTGATCAACGCGGAACAATCGGTTGGTCACAGCGCGGCGATTCACGAACTCACCGACAATGAAGTGGCGGAAGGGATGCCGCTCGAAGCAGGGTTGGCGGTGTTGTTCGAAGCCGCCCGGGGGCGTGTGTGGTTGTTCCATCACGCCGACCTCGACGTGGCTTTCCTGCAACAGGCCTGTTTGGCGTGGACGGATGTTGCAATGCCGTTCATGGTGCTGGACACCATGTGCCTGGAGCTGACCCTGCGCAAGCGGCGGGAACTGCCGGTGCACCATGGCGACCTGCAACTGACCCGGCTGCGCAGGAATTACAATTTGCCGGCCTACACGGCTCACAACGCCCTGATCGATGCCTACGCGACGGCGGAGTTACTGCTGGCATTGGCGGAGAACATGGATACTTCCGGTTCCTTGCGGCTTAAACCGCATCTGAAATATTATTGATGCCGGGTACTGTCACCGTATGACCCGGCACTAAAGTCGAATACTTTCCTCTCCGTATCTAACCGTAGAATTGCCCGGTAACTGTATCTGAACAATTGACAAACGAGGCGAACATGGACTACCGCACACTGTATCGAAAATCGTTGGAAAACCCCCAGGATTTCTGGGCCGAAGCTGCTGCTGACCTGGTGTGGACAAAGCCATGGGAACGAGTGCTGGACGATTCTGATGTGCCGTTTTACCAGTGGTTTACCGGTGGTGAAATCAACACCTGTTACAACGCACTGGACAGGCATTGCGAGGCGGGCAGGAGCGAGCAGGCGGCATTGATCTACGACAGCCCGGTGACGGGTCAAGTCAGGACTTACAGTTACGCTGAGCTGACAGACGAGGTGGCGGTGTTTGCCAACGTGTTACAGAGACACGGCGTTGAAAAAGGTGACCGGGTCATCGTCTACATGCCAATGATTCCCGAAGCGGTTATAGCGATGCTCGCGTGTGCCCGGATCGGTGCGATCCATTCTGTCGTATTTGGTGGTTTTGCTGCCAAGGAACTGGCCGTGAGAATCGTGGATGCCAGCCCGAGATTGGTGATCAGTGCCAGTTGCGGTCTCGAAGGCCAGAAAGTCATTCCATATTTACCGTTGCTCGACCAGGCCTTGCGGCTCGCGGAGGCAGATGACCTTACACGAATCCTGGTTTCCAGGCCGCAGTTGCCGATTGAAGAGTTGCATCCGTCCGCCGTGCTTTGGGAGGATGCCGTTGCCGATGCCCAGGCTGTAGACTGTGTGCCGGTCAGCGCAACTGACCCCCTGTACATTCTCTATACGTCGGGTACCACGGGTGAGCCCAAGGGGGTGGTCCGGCCGAACGGTGGGCACGCCGTGGCGCTCAAATGGACCATGCAGCATATCTACAACGTCCAACCCGGTGACGTGTATTGGGCAGCCTCCGATATCGGATGGGTGGTCGGGCATTCCTATATCGTTTACGCACCCCTGCTTCACGGTTGCACCACCATCCTGTTTGAAGGCAAACCCATTGGGACTCCCGATGCGGGTGCATTCTGGCGTGTCATCGAACAACACAAGGTCAAGTGCCTGTTCACGGCGCCTACCGCATTCCGGGCCATTCGCCGGGAAGACCCACGGGGGGAATTGCTGGACCGCTACGATATATCCAGCCTGAAAACACTGTTCCTGGCTGGCGAGCGTTGTGACCCGGATACACTGCATTGGTCGGAGGAACAACTGGGTGTGCCGGTCATTGACCATTGGTGGCAAACAGAAAGCGGCTGGCCGATGGCGGCGAACCCGATGGGTATTGAACAGATGGAAGTGAAAGCAGGGTCACCGACGGTTGCGGTGCCTGGCTACGATATTCGTGTGCTGGATGATGAAGGCGTTGAAGTGCCGCGCGGCGAGTCCGGAAATATCATGGTCAAACTGCCGCTGCCGCCCGGAAATCTGCCGACCCTGTGGGGGAACCAGCAACGTTTCTACGATGCTTACCTGTCGCGTTTCGAAGGTTATTACCTGACCGGTGATGCCGGCGTTATGGATGAGCAGGGTTACCTGTGGGTAATGAGCCGTATCGATGACGTGATCAATGTTGCCGGCCATCGCTTGTCAACCGGCGCGCTGGAAGAAGCCCTGATCACCAACCCCAACGTGGCGGAATGCGCGGTAATCGGGGTTGAGGATAAACTCAAGGGCGAAATGCCACTGGGGTTCGTTGTATTGAACAGTGGCAGCACGGTCGATATGGACGAGCTGAAAGAGAGCCTGATTCAAGCGGTTCGCTCGCAAGTCGGTGCAATCGCTACACCCCGGGATATTCACGTCGTTGCCCGTCTGCCGAAGACGCGGTCTGGCAAGATTCTCAGGGGTACGATGAGAAGGATCGCCGATGGCCAGGAGTTCAAGTTACCCGCGACCATAGAAGATCCGGAAGTTTTGAATGAAATTGCCGAGATACTGGAATAGGGGCGGATATAGCGAGATGTACTCGGCGCGTCCCTGCGCCTCGCCCTTCGGGCTCCTCGCTGCGCTCGTCGTTCGAAATTCGCTCCCGGCGAATTTGTACTGCGGACTTCCTGTCCGCAGCCCTGCGGGTTCGCTGCGCTATGCGCAGACTCATTCAAAATTGTTCCCGGCTCAGTTACTCGGGCTATCCTTGCCCTCGCCCTTCGGGCCATCATCGCTTCGCTCGATGTTCAAAATCGTTCCTGACGATTTTGTGTGAATCACGGGTGAGTTCCAATCACCCCTCCCACCAATTATAAAAAAGGCCACTTCAATCCAGGTGAAAGTGGCCTT
>JAPHTE010000036.1 GCA_026196445.1 Lysobacterales bacterium | reverse complement strand
TTCCACGTGGTGGCCTACGATTTCGGCATCAAGCGCAATATCCTGCGTATGCTCAGCGACCGTGGCTGTCATGTCAGCGTGGTACCGGCCACGACCCCGGCCAGCGAGGTGCTGGCGATGCGTCCGGACGGTGTTTTTCTGTCCAACGGCCCCGGTGACCCTGAACCCTGTGACTATGCCATCGAGGCAATACAGGAGTTGCTGAAAACCGACCTGCCGGTATTTGGTATATGCCTCGGTGTCCAGTTGCTCGGCCTGGCGGCCGGCGCCAGGACAACCAAGATGAAATTTGGACACCACGGCGCCAACCACCCGGTACAGGATCTGGATACCGGCGCGGTAGTGATTACCAGCCAAAACCACGGCTTCGCAATCGATGAAGACAGTCTGCCTGAGCACGTCCGGGCGACCCACCGCTCCCTGTTCGACGGCAGCTTGCAGGGCATCGAGATGGACGGCGGACGCGTATTCGGTTTCCAGGGACACCCGGAGGCCAGTCCCGGCCCACACGACGTGGCCTACCTGTTCGATCGCTTTATCGCGCTGATGGAAAAAGGGGATTGATGAGATGCCAAAGAGAACTGACATCAATACCATCCTGATCATCGGCGCCGGCCCGATCGTCATCGGCCAGGCTTGTGAGTTCGATTACTCCGGCGCCCAGGCCTGCAAGGCACTGCGTGAAGAGGGTTACCGGGTGGTGCTGGTCAATTCCAACCCCGCGACCATCATGACCGATCCCGAGATGGCTGATTCGATCTATATCGAGCCGGTCGATTGGCGCACCGTGGCCGGGATCATCGAGAAAGAACGTCCGGATGCATTGTTGCCGACCATGGGCGGTCAGACGGCCCTGAACTGCGCGCTGGACCTGGTGCGCAAGGGCGTGCTGGAAAAGTACGGCGTCGAAATGATCGGCGCTTCCCGCGAAGCGATCGACATGGCCGAGGACCGGGAACTGTTTCGCCAGGCAATGACCGACATCGGTCTCGACACACCGCCTTCCAAGTTGGCCCATTCGCTCGAAGACGCGCTCGCGGCGCTGGATACCATCGGTTTTCCGACCATCATCCGGCCCTCCTTTACGATGGGTGGCTCCGGTGGCGGTATCGCCTATAACCGGGAGGAATTCATCGAGATCGTCAAGCGTGGTCTCGAGCAGTCGCCGACCACCGAGGTATTGCTGGAAGTCTCGGTACTGGGTTGGAAAGAGTACGAGATGGAGGTGGTGCGCGACCATCAGGACAACTGCATCATCATTTGCTCGATCGAAAACCTCGACCCGATGGGCATCCACACCGGTGATTCGATTACCGTGGCGCCGGCGCTGACCCTGACCGACAAGGAATACCAGCGCCTGCGGAATGCCTCGATCGCCGTGCTGCGCAAGATCGGCGTCGATACCGGTGGCTCCAACGTACAATTCGCGGTCAACCCGGAAGACGGACGCATGATCATCATCGAGATGAACCCCAGGGTATCGCGTTCTTCCGCGCTGGCCTCGAAGGCGACGGGTTTCCCGATCGCCAAGGTGGCGGCCAAGCTGGCTGTTGGTTTTACACTGGACGAGCTTTTGAATGAAATAACCGGCGGCGCGACACCGGCTTCATTCGAACCGGCCATCGACTACGTCGTGACCAAGATTCCGCGCTTTGCCTTTGAGAAATTCCCGGCTGCGGACGACCGCCTGACTACCCAGATGAAGTCGGTTGGCGAGGCCATGGCCATCGGCCGCACCTTCCAGGAGTCACTGCAAAAGGCCCTGCGCAGCCTGGAAACCGGTCGCGATGGTTTCAACCCGGTGCTCGTGGCGGAAGACCCCGACGACCGCCGCAAGGAATTGAAACGCGAATTACGCCAGGCTGGCGCCGAACGCCTGCTCTACGTAGGTGAGGCGTTTCGCGAGGGACTGAGCCGTGAAGACGTGCACGAACTGACCAGGATCGACCCGTGGTTCCTGGCCCAGATCGAAGACCTGATCCTCACCGAAACAGCGATACGTGAGCAGGGCCTGGACGCCCTGGACAAGACGCGTCTGTTTGCCCTGAAACAGAAGGGTTTTTCCGATTCCAGGCTGGCCAGCCTGGTTGGTTGCAGCGAGCAAACCTTACGCGACAAACGTCACCAGCTGGGCGTGCGCCCGGTTTACAAGCGCGTGGATACCTGCGCGGCAGAGTTCGCCACCACCACCGCCTACATGTACTCCACTTACGAGGAGGAGTGCGAGGCCGAACCAACCGGGCGGCGCAAGATCATCGTGCTGGGCGGCGGACCCAACCGCATAGGGCAGGGCATCGAGTTTGACTATTGCTGCGTACATGCCGCCCTGGCGCTGCGTGAAGGCGGTTTTGAGACC
>JAPHTE010000092.1 GCA_026196445.1 Lysobacterales bacterium | reverse complement strand
CCGTTGATGCGGGTCAGGCTGGAGCTGGGGTTCCACTATTTTCCCGGGCTGGACGACGAGTCACGGCGCCTGCTGCGTGACCAGTTGTTGCTGGGCTGGAAGCTCGACAAGCGCGGTGTGATCGACAGCCTCGCCGATGGGCGCCTGGACTTCGGGCGGGTAGAAGACCTGTTGTCGGGCTACGCGCAAGACGTTTTGGGCCAGATGATGGCGCACCCCCGGTTACACCAGGAGACGGGCAGATGAACGCCGTGCTGCACGGGTGCCTGATGTTGCTGGTCTTATTGGCGCCGTTGCCATTGGGCAGTAACCGCGAATGGTCGTGGACGCTCTGTGCCTTCCTGGTTGCCGTGATCGCACTGGCCTGGGTGCTGCGCTCGCTGACCAGCCCGCGAGCCGTGTTCAACGGTCCGGGAGCGACCATCGTAGTGGCTTTCCTGGCGGTATGCGCATGGGCCTGGTTGCAAACCGTGGCCTGGGTGCCGGTGGAGTGGAAGCACCCGCTGTGGAGCATGCTTCCGCAGGTGGCGGAGCAGGGCGGTGGCAGCATATCGCTGTCCGCCGGGGACACCTGGGTGGCCCTGATGCGTCTGCTCAGCTACGGGCTGGTGTTCTTCCTCGCCCTACAGTTCGGACGGGACCGCAAGCTCGCCTACCGGACTTTCAAATGGATTGCGTTCGCCGGCTTCGCCTATGCACTGTATGGCCTGGCCGCCTACTGGGGAGAGTTCGGCACGGTGCTGTGGATCCGTGACGAGCGCTTCGTTGATGACGTCCGGGGCACTTTCGTCAACCGCAATTCCTTCGCGACCTTTGCCGGTCTCAGCCTGCTGTGTGCCATCGCGGTTTTCAACCAGCGCTTCGCCAACCGCACCGGGGCGGCATTTGCCATGCCGATGGGCAGGGCGCAACGGGTGGAGAGCTTCATATTGCAGACGTGGAAACCGCTGATTGGCATCCTGCTGATGACGGCCGCGTTGATCCTGACCCATTCGCGGGGCGGGTTTTTCAGCACGGTGGCCGGCGTGCTGGTGCTGCTGCAGCTGCTGAACCGGCGCCAGCTTGGGCACAGCCGGTCCTCCAGGGCGGTGCTGGGCAGTGCGGTCGTTATCGCGGTCATTGCCTTCGTGCTCACCTCCGAGGTCCTGTTACAACGTATCGACCGCATGAATATCGACGGCAACGCCAGGCTGGAGGTATACGGCATGACCACCGACGCCGCGGCGGACAACCCCTTGCTGGGATTCGGCTACGGCACCTTCACCGACAGCTTCAGGCTGTACCGTGACGACCGCCTGGGGGCCCATTATGACAAGGCGCACAACACCTACCTGGAAAACATCTTCGAGCTTGGCTGGCCGGCTGCATTGGTACTGTTCGGCTGCATCGCCTGGCTCGGTGTGCACTGTTTCCGGGGCGCCGGGAGACGGGGCAGGGACTGGGGCTATGCCGCGACCGGGGCCGCCGCGACGGTGCTGGTGGGGGTACATTCGTTATTCGACTTCAGCCTGCAGATGCCGGCCGTTGCGATCACCTACGCCTGCGTGCTCGGGGTGGCCTGCGCACAGTCATTCTCTTCGGTTGAAGGGCGCCAGGGCGGTGTCAATGGATTTTGAAAAGTCTGTAAGAATTGACAGTATAAGCCGGCATGTTGCAGCGGGTAAGATGTAACCATTCAATCAAAGCTGCCAGGCTCATACGGATTTGACCGGCAGTGAACGAGTCCGGGGGATCATGGAGGATTCTCCGGATAGTTTTTTTTGGGGCCAGGCAAATACCCGCTCCACCCCTTTTCCCGATACTATTCGTATGGCTGGTTAACTGCGTAACCGCTGTCCGCGAGCAATCGGTTCTTGCGGGCAACCTGCAGGTCGTTTTGCACCATCTCGGTGATCATTTCTTCCAGCGTCACGCGTGGCACCCAGCCCAGCTTGTCCTTCGCCCGCCCCGGGTCACCGAGCAGTGTCTCGACTTCTGTTGGCCGGTAATAGCTCCGGTCCACGGCCACGATGACATCCCCGGGTTTAACGGCAATATCCGGGTCGGCGACGGCCTCGTCGATGGCCTCGATACGCCCGACTTCCAACAGCCCCTCGCCCTCGAAGCGCAGACGGATGCCGAGTTGTTGCGCGGACAGCGTGATAAAGTCGCGCACCGATGCCTGCCGGCCGGTGGCGATGACGAAGTCCTCGGGCTCGTCCTGTTGCAGCATCAGCCACTGCATCTCGACGTAGTCCCGTGCGTGGCCCCAGTCGCGCATGGAATTCATGTTGCCCATGTAGAGGCAGTCTTCCAGACCCTGCGAGATGTTACACAGGCCCCGGGTGATCTTGCGCGTGACAAAGGTCTCGCCGCGGCGCGGTGATTCGTGGTTGAACAGGATGCCGTTGCAGGCGTACATGCCGTAGGCCTCGCGGTAGTTGACCGTGATCCAGTAGCCGTACAGCTTGGCCACGCCGTAGGGCGAGCGCGGGTAGAACGGCGTGGACTCGGTTTGCGGGGATTCCCTGACCTTGCCGAACAGTTCCGAGGTCGAAGCCTGGTAGATGCGTGTTTTATCCACCATGTCCAGCAGGCGAACGGCTTCCAGGATGCGTAGCGTGCCGAGACCGGTGACGTCGGCCGTGTATTCCGGCTCTTCAAAAGATACGGCGACATGGCTCTGGGCGCCGAGGTTGTAAATCTCGTCAGGCTGAACCTGTTGAATAATGCGCGTCAGGTTCGAGCTGTCACTCAAATCACCGTAGTGCAGCACGAAACGCCGGTCCGTGGCGGACGGCGGTTCGTAGATGTGATCGATGCGCTCGGTATTGAACGAGGAAGCGCGGCGCTTGATGCCGTGTACTTCGTAGCCCTTGTCCAGCAGGAACTCCGCCAGGTAGGAACCGTCCTGGCCGGTGACGCCGGTGATCAATGCGACTTTCTTTTCCATGTCCTGTGATCCCTCAACTGTTGATTGTCTGGTAGTTTTTGACAAACCACCGGTAAGCGTCGGCCAGGCCATCCCGGAGTGCGATCTGCGGTTGCCAGCCCGTTTCCCGGAGGCGCGTGCTATCCAGCAGCTTGCGCGGCGTGCCGTCCGGCTTGCTGGTGTCGTAGTTGATGGCGCCGCCAAAGCCGGTTACCTCTCCGATCAGCTCCGCCAGTTCGCGGATGGAGCAGTCCGTACCGGAGCCCACGTTGACGTGTGACAAGCGTGGGTTGGTCACCTCCCGGTATTTCTCTAACGGGAGGTTCATCAGGTGTATACAGGCGCTGGCCATATCGTCCACGTGCAGGAACTCCCGTAACGGGTTGCCGCTGCCCCAGATGTTGATACTGTCCGCACCATCCAGTTTCGCCTCGTGGAAACGCCGTAACAGCGCGGGTATCACGTGGCTGTTCTCCGGGTGGTAATTGTCCCCCGGGCCGTACAGGTTGGTGGGCATCACGCTGCGGTAGTCGGTACCGTACTGGCGGTTATACGATTCACACAGCTTGATGCCGGCGATCTTGGCGATGGCATAGGGCTCGTTGGTCGGCTCCAGCGGGCCGGTGAGCAGTTCCGACTCCCTGATGGGTTGTTCGGCCAGCCGGGGGTAAATGCAGGAACTGCCCAGAAACAGCAGTTTTTTGACACCGTGCTTCCACGCCTGGTGGATTACGTTGCACTGGATCGCAAGGTTTTCATAAATAAACTCGGCCGGATAAATGTGGTTGGCGTGGATGCCGCCGACTTTGGCTGCGGCGAGGTAGATTTCGTCAAATGGACCCCGGGTCGAGCCGGAATCCATTTCTTTAAAGAAGTCAGCTACCTGCTGCTGGTCGCCCAGGTCGAGTTCGTCCAGGTCACGGGTAATGAGTT
>JAPHTE010000223.1 GCA_026196445.1 Lysobacterales bacterium | reverse complement strand
GGTTTTGTGCGCCCCGGGCGTGCTGTTTACGCTGGTCTTCGGGGGAGTTTTGATTTCTGAATAAGCTTGGTTAGCCGTTGACTTCCAGGTCCTTCAGCAGGCCATTGGAGATATCGTAGATCCAACCGTGCACGTATAATTCCTGGCCGCTTTTCCAGGCCGCTTGCACCACCCCGGTTTCTTTCACGTTGCAGACTTGCGCCCTGACATTCAGTTCGCACAGCAGGTCGAACCGTGCATGTTCGTCCAGGTTCTGCAAACGTTCGGCATGCTGGCGCTTGACCTCTTTCACGTGACACAGCCAGTTTTCGACATACCCCTGGTCCCGTGTCTGCATCGCCGCCTGGATACCACCGCAGCCATAGTGCCCGCAGACGATAATGTGTTTGACCTTGAGCACTTCAACCGCGTAGTGGATCACCGACAGGCAGTTAACGTCGGAGTAGGCCACGACATTGGCGATGTTGCGGTGCACAAATATCTCACCCGGCAGCATATCGACGATCTGGTTGGCCGACACCCGGGAGTCCGAACAGCCGATCCACAGGTATTCCGGGCTCTGCTGCCTGGCCAGGCCGGCGAAAAAACCGGGGTTATCCCGTTCGATTTCCTCGGCCCACGCCCGGTTTCGATCAAAAAGATGTTTCAGCGTTTTCAAGTACCGGCTCTCCCTGTTTTCACCAGTCTACCAACAAGCGGATGGCCCGGGTGATATACGCGGGCCCCACCCTGGCAGATTACCATCAGTAACCCTCGTCAAAATCCACCACGTGCAGCAAAGGCTCCCGTCTCACAAAACGGTGGTAATTCCGGATAAAAATTTCACTGATGTCTTCGGGAAAGCTCAGCGCCGCGTGGTGTGGGGTCACGAACACGTTGGGCATCTCCCACAGCGGGCTGTCTTTATCCAGTGGTTCCTTTTCAAACACGTCCAGCACGGCCCCGCCAACAATACCATCACGCAACGCCTCGACCAGATCACGTTCCACGATGGTATTGCCACGTCCGACATTGATCAGGACGGCGGTCGGCTTCATCATGCGCAGTTTCCCTGCATCGATGAAACCTTTCGTATGCGTGGTGTCCGGCAAACTCAAAACCAGGTAATCGGGCTCGCTTAAGAACGCTTCCATACCTTCATGATCAAACACCGCCTCGACCTCGTCACAGGCGGCACCCGTGCGGCTCAAGCCGGTAACGCGTAATCCGAGTTGCCGGAGTTCGCCCGCGATATGGCGGCCTATTGATCCCAAACCGATCATGCCCACCGTGATATCACGCGAATGGCGGTAGGGTATCTGTTGCCAGCGTCGCTGCAGCTGGTTTTTGCGCACCTGGAATACGCCACGCTCCAGGCCGAACAGGTAGGCGATGACGTATTCGGTCATCTGCGATCCAAACACGTCCTTGACGCCCGTCAATACATAGTCCCTACGCAAGCCGTCAACACACAGCGACTCCACGCCCGCCCACATGGATTGCACCCATTCAAGACGTGGCGCACGGTCGAGTACCTCGCTGACCATGCGTGGGTCGCCGAGGATGATATTGCACTCGCAGAGGTGGTGTGCAGCGTGATCGGTGTTCACCGCTGCCAGGATTTCAAGACCTGGCAGATTGGCAGCCTCGACCAGGTCCGCATAATCGGCGCCATTGGCCGATAGAATCAGGAGCTTGTTTGCGGGGTCTTTCTCAACGGGGCGGTGCTGGGGCGACACGGTTATTTGACTTGGGTTCCTGGAAAATTAACAGGTATCCCGGCGAGCAAGTTCTTTTAGCTTGTCCCGGTCGAGTATGGTGACCTTTTTGCGGTTCACCCGGATAATACCGGCGCTTTGGAAACGCGCCAACACGCGGCTGATCGTTTCGGTGGCCAGGCGCAGGTTGGAAGCGATGTCGCGTCGCGACATGCTCAGGTTAAACTCCTTCGATGAGTAGCCACGGCTGGCGAAACGGCCGGACAGGGAGCACAACAGGCGTGCGATTCGTTCCTCGGCGCTCAGATCGGCCGCGCTCGCTTCGAGTTCGGCAATGTGCAGGCTCATCACCCGGAACAACTCTTCTTGCAGCTTGGGCAGTTGCCGCGCCATCTCGGTGACCGAGTCGAAGCTAAGACCGCAAACCGAGCTGGTGTCGAGCGCGACCACGTTGGCCCTGTGTACTTTTTGGTGGATGGCGTCAAAACCAATGATCTCGCCCGGCAGGTGAAACCCGAGCACCTGCTCTTCGCCATTCTTGTCGATGACATAACTCTTGAAGCAACCCGCCCTGACCGCCGCGATGGTCTGGAATTTATCACCGGCACGAAAAATGTGTTCGCCGGGCTGGATCGGGCGGGATTTATTGACGATGTGCTCGAATTGCTCGACGTCACTGGCGTTGAGATTACGCGGCAGGCACAGGTTTGCCAGCGTGCACTGGCTACACGCTACCTGCGCACGCTCCGGGAAATAGGGTTTGTTCTGATTTTCCGAACCCATATGAACAAAATCCAACGCCACGAAATTCAACTAAGCGGTGGATTATAGCCTAACGCGGCCGCGGCAACCCGTTTACCAGCGTTATATGACCTTTGAGTAGGACTTGCCTTGCTCGTCGTTGACCAGGTATTCGTCAAATTTCATGGCCACGGCACGCAGCAACAGGTGGCCGGTTGCCGTGACCTCCAGGCCACGGTCTTTCAACTTGACCAAACCGTCATCCTGCAGAGGCTTGAGCATTTCCAGTTCTGCTGCAAAGTGGTTGGAAAAATCGATGTGGTAACGCTTTTCGATCGCACCAAACCTTACCTTACCCTGGCACATGATCGCAGAGATCACAGCGCGCCTGATGCGGTCCTCGCCACTGAGGCTCAGACCCCGCCAGATCGGCAGGTTGCCATCCTCGAGGTTTGCCTGCCAGTCACGGATGTCCTTGCGGTTCTGGGCGAAACTGTTGCCCACCTTGCTGATCGCGCTGACACCGATACCCACGAGGTCCGTTTCACGGCAGGTGGAATAACCCTGGAAGTTGCGTTGCAAGGTGCCGTCCTTCATCGCCAGCGACAGTTCGTCGTCCGGCAGCGCAAAATGGTCCATGCCGATATAAACATAACCCGCCTCGACAAGTTTTCCGATGGTCGAGGCCATCAACTCCAGGCGGACCTCCGGGCTCGGTACGTCTTCCGACTTGATCATGCGCTGGGCACTGAATAAATGCGGCAGATGCGCATAGTTGTACACCGACAGACGGTCCGGACGGGCCGTGAGCACCGTCTCGATCGTATTCTCGAATGATTCGGCGGTCTGCAACGGCAAGCCGTAAATCAGGTCCACGGATACCGAGTTGAAACCATGTTCGCGCGCCGCGTGGATCAGGTCCAGTGTCTGGTCCTTATCCTGTTCGCGGTTGACAGCTTTCTGTACGGCCGGGTCAAAATCCTGGATACCCATGCTGACGCGGTTGAAACCAACTCCGGCCAGGAAGGCCAGCCTGTCACGGTCCACGGTACGCGGATCGATCTCGATGGAGAATTCCCTGCCTGATGACCTGCTCAACAGGAAGCTAGCGGACAGCTGCTCCATGATCGCCCCGATCTGCTCATCGGAGTGATAGGTCGGCGTACCACCGCCGAAATGCAACTGGATAACTTGCCGGTCCGCGTCGAACAACTCGCCCTGCATCCTGATTTCCTGTTCAAGATATTTTAGGTACGTGTCCGCACGTTTCGTGCTTTGCGTGACTTTCTTGTTACAGGCGCAGTAGTAACAGAGTTGCTTGCAAAACGGCAGGTGCATGTACAACGACAAGGGTCTGGGAATGAGGTCGTCGTTACTGCTTTGCACGTGACGTCGATAGGCTTCCGCGTCAAAGCCTTCGTGAAACTGCAAAGCGGTCGGGTATGAAGTATAACGAGGCCCAGCTAAGCCGTACTTGCTGATCAACTCTGTTGGAAATGACTTCTTTGTACCCATTTATTGCTTCCTCGACTGTTCAGACAGACGAGGGAACAGCCTCCGTTTTCAGAGGCAAAATCCGGCTGTCATGAGCAAAATTCGTTGCCTTCATGCCGAGCATCTTCCTGCAAAATCTGTCGTAAACATGAACTTACCTGTGCAGCGCACGTTATCACCGGGGCCCAGGGTGACAAATGACACAGGTCAAGAATTTTCGAGGAACGCCTGTTCAGAGCCATTTGCAGGGAAACAAAGCAGTGTTTTTTGACTTGTGTCAATTGGCGGCGACGAGGGACGCGATAAATGAACTGTCATTGTGTACACCAATAACAAGCGTCAAAACGCAGCGATAATCAATCCCGCGTTCAGCCTGGTGCTGGACGAATCACGTAAAATCGTCACGCAATCAGCGGCCGCCCCGTCATCAGAACTTGTCTGCATTGATCCAGAAGTGCACCGCGATGCTGGCCGCGTAACCCAGGGCGATGGCCCAGGTCCACTTCAGGTGGGCAAAAAAGGTGTAGATACCACGCGCCTGGCCCATCACCGCAACACCGGCAGCTGAGCCGATGGACAGCATCGAACCACCGACACCCGCCGTCAACGTGACCAGCAACCACTGTCCCTGGCTCATATCGGGGCTCATTGCCAGCACGGCAAACATCACGGGTATGTTGTCCACCAGCGCCGATGTGATACCGACGAGAACGTTGGAAATGGTCGGGCCCAGCCCCGTGTAGAGCAATTCGGAACCCATCGCGAGGTAACCGAACGCGCCCAGCCCTCCAACGCACAGGATGACGCCGTAAAAAAACATCAGCGTATCCCACTCGGCCCTCTGTAAGTTGGAATAAATGTCGTAAAACTTCCTGCGGGTTACAACGTCACCATCATGCATGGCCGCTATACCCAGGGCTGTACCATTGACCATCTCCTGGGCCATTTTGGTCTGATCCCGGCGTTGCAGGTAATAGCCAAAGAGCTTCAGAAATCCCAGTCCCGTCATCATGCCAATGACCGGCGGCATGTGCAGGAAACTGTGCAAGGAAACCGCCATGGAAATGGTGACAATGAACAACGCCACCACGACCCAGGCGCCATGCTGCAACTTGGCTTCTTCGCGCAGCGGGTCGGGCTTGCCGGCAGGCAAGGCAAACGACAGGATGACAGCGGTCACCAGCCAATTGACGATCGATGGCAATACCAGTGCAAAGAACTCGGTGAACTGGATGTGCCCCTTCTGCCACACCATCAGGGTTGTGATATCGCCAAACGGACTGAACGCACCACCGGCGTTGGCCGCCACTACGATGTTGATGCAGGTCAGTGCCACGAAGCGATGGTTGTTTCCGCCGACCGATATGGCCACCGTAGCCATCAACAACGCCGTCGCCAGGTTGTCCGCAAGCGGTGACATCAAAAACGCGATAACACCGGTAACCCAGAAAACCTGGCGCAGCGAAAACCCCTGCCCGACCAGCCAGGCACGTAACACGTTGAAAATGCCCCTCTCCTCCATCGTGTTTATGAAGGTCATGGCCGCCAGCAGGAACAGGAATAACTCGGCAAATTCAAGCAGGTTGTGCCGTACCAGTTCCTCCGCTGTATGGACATCGCCGATGCTGGCGTAGGCAAAGGCCACCAGTATCCAGATGATGCCTGCTGCCACGATGACCGGTTTTGATTTCCTCAGGTGGATGTTCTCCTCGAGGATCACCAGCAAGTAGGCGGCGGCGAAGATCAGGGCAGCCAGGTATCCGGCCCAGTGTGAAGTCATTTCCATTTGTGTCCCATCATTATTGCTTGATTATCAAATACATTCGAAATCGTCCGCCCCGGTCGGCTTGCACCGGTCTGGCCAGGTGTGTTTGCGCCACACTGTCTCGTAGCCCAACTTGTCCAGCCACGCCTTGAAGCGCCAGTCCTGGCGCAATGCCGTGCCCCAGTTATTCCATACCTGGGCCAGCAACTGTTTGTGGTTTACATCACGGACCGGGTCGATGGCCAGGTCGAACGCGGCGGGTGAGCCTAGCAGCAGCAAGGCTTCGAACGCAACCAGCTTTTCCAGTTCCCCACCTTCAACTGCAACGAGTATTTTCCCCACGGCACCCACGGTGAGAGACGGGTCTTCCAGCGCATCGACCAGCAAATCGGCCATTTCCGCCGGTAATATTCCCGACCGCATACGCGCATCACGCAGTAGTTCGCGAGCACCTTCGTAGTCCCCTTCATTCAGGGCACACAGACCGAGCGCATACTGCCGGTAATTGAAATGCTCCAGGTCTTCAAGTATGTCGGTAGCTTCCCGTGGACGGCCGGAAAAGTTCAGTGCTGCCGCCAGTGACCAACCGATATACTCGTTGAGTGGATCCAGGCGATACAGGCGCGTGAGCGGTTCTATTAATTCTTCAAAGTAACCCAGGCGCAAATGTAACATCGCTTCCCAGTGCGCCAGGTAGGATTCATTACTCCCGATTTCCCGTATCTGGTCAAACAGCGTAACTGCCTTGTCCACTTCACCTCGTGCCGCGTAGACACCCGCCAACGCACCCATTGCGTCGGTTGATTCCGGGTCCAGTTCCAAAGCATAACCGGCGCTGGCCTCGGCGCGCTGGAAGTAAGATTCCTTATCGAGTGAATCGTCGTAAGTAGTGAGCACCCAGGAAACCAGGGCAATGCCTGCGTGCGCCCTGGCGAAACCGGGATCCTTTGTGGCGGCCCGGGTGAAAAATTCGAGCGACCGGTGCAACCCTTCTGCCCGCAGTTCAATACGGTTATTAAACAATTCGCGGCCCTGCAGGTATAACTCGAACGCTTCAAAATCATTCGTTGTAGACCGCCTGTCAACGGCGGTACTACGCTCATCGATGGTCAGCTTGAGTGATTGTGCGATACTCGCCGCGATGTCATCCTCGACCTCGAACACTTCGTCGAAAGCGCGGTCGTAATTTTGTGACCAGATGTGGAAACCGGTTTGCACATCAATCAACTGGGCGGTCACACGGATGCGGCCTTCGGAATGGCGGATACTGCCCTCGAGGATTTTCCCGACTCTCAGGCGTGGGGCAATTTCTTCCGTGGTTAGCATCGAGTCCTTGAACGCGAAGGATGATGTACGCGCCGCGACTTCCAGGCTGTCCATACGCGACAGCAGGTTAATGACTTCCTCGGCAATTCCGTCGCCGAGGTATTGGTGAGTCTTGTCGTTACTCAAATCCACGAATGGCAGGACCGCTATGGAGTTCTGCTTGATCGGCATAGCTGTTTCGGATGATTCCACCACGGCAGCCGTGACAGGTTCATTTGCATGGTTTTCGGACAGCGAATGCTGGACGCTGTGATATGTGGCCAGGACAGCGACAATAGCCAGTATCCAATACGGGATATTGCGTATGATGCGGTCCTTGATCCGGACCTCGTCCCGCCCCACCCCGGTTTCGCGGCCCGTTTCAATGGCGGCTGAATCGATTCGCTCAACCGGCGCAACCAACCGGTATCCACTGCCACGAATCACCGCGATGTACGGGTCCTCTTCCTGCCCGTCATCCAGGGCCTTGCGTAATAGCAACACGCGCTTGTTGACGGTGCCGCGGTCGACAACCAGCCCTTCCCAGACTTCCTGTTCAAGCTGGTCTGTTGAAACGACGTTGGGGGCGTGCCTTGCAAGCGCAAGAAGCAACTTGAAAGAAAGCCTGGGGACGGGCACGACGGCACCGTCACGCTTGACCTCCTGGGTGCCTGCGTTGAGTACCAGGTCTCCTATGCGGTAGCACTCAAGGCCCAATAAAACATCCTCATATGACGTGAGTCAACATCAATCCGGGTGATCAATCGTAACCCATCTGGAAACTTTCCGTAAATCTTCCACCAATTTTCTCCCCGCCAAATTTCATTATCCACCGTACTAATCTATATTTGTCGCCGTGCACTTGGGGCTGTACTGACAGTTTTTTCAGTGCCCGGTTGTAAACTGGTGATTGCCGGGATCGTAGTCCGAAAAAGGCCAGGTTTGAGACGTGTGGTTTGTCCTCCGAATAACGACCACCGGCTTTAGCCAGACCAGGAAGCATCCCGCAAAACCGGGTAAATGACTGGAGGAAATGTCAGGGGTTGAAAAGCAACAATAAAGACAACCCTGGGCCAGGCACTTAAAAAATAATAAGAAGAGATGGGATAACTGCAGGTGGCTGCAGTTATCCCGATTTTTTGAGTTGTACGCCCGGTTCCCGTTGTCCGGTTTGATTTCTTCCCCCCCCTTAAACTGGCTTGTACAGGAACCGGGCTTTTATTGCCCTGGCAACACCCGCCGCCAATCTCTCCAGCATACCGCTGTATATCGGTTTATAATCGCTGCTCGCAAGAACAGGCACATGCTTGACGTGAACTTGACCAACAAATATTTGGTGCTGATTCCATTGCTACTGCTGCTCGGGGCATGCGCCTCGCTGATGCAGTCGGCCACCAGCGGCTTGGCTGAAAACCTCAGTTCGGCCATTCTTAACCAGAATGACCCCGAAACGGTACGGGACGGCGCGCCCGCCTATTTATTGATGCTCGACAGCTTCATCGAAGGCTCGCCAAACGATGCTGCGATGCTTTCCGCCGCCGCCGAATTATACGCTGCCTACGGGGTGGTTTTTGTCGACGACGCCAAGCGCGCCGACCGGCTCACCAGCCGGGCACTGGCCTATGGCCTCCAGTCCCTGTGCGCCAGCAATCGTAACACCTGCACACTCGAAGATCTGTCTTTCAGTGAATACAATGGCGTGCTGGAAAACACGGATAAAAAGGATGTCACCAGCCTCTATACCTATAGCCTGGCGTCCATTGCCTATATCAAAACGCACAGTGAAGATTGGGGCGCCATGACCCGGTTGCCGCGTGTCGAGGCAGTCTTGAAACGCGTGCAGGAACTGGACGCTGCTTATAATGCCGTCCAGGTGGAACATTTCCTCGCCGTGTTGAACACCATCCGTCCTCCCGCGCTGGGTGGCGACTTCGAGGCCGGTCAAGCTCACTATGAACGTGCCCTTGAGCTGTCCGGGAACAAAGACCTGTCTGTCGCCGTGGACTACGCCCGCTATTATGCCCGCACGCTATATGACCGGGAATTGCATGACCGTTTGTTGCAAGGCGTCATCGCAGCGGAACCTGTCCAGGACGGCTACACTCTATTCAATACACTGGCGCAAGAGGAAGCACAGGAACTGCTTGACTCGGCCGATGAATATTTCTAAGGACAGGAACATATTGATGACCTCTGTTATAAAGAAAATGCCCATGCGGTTTACGACCAGCCTGATGACCGTCCTGCTGGCATGCGTGGCGCTGCCTGCTGTGGCCCAGACCATAAAGCTGGCCACCGTGGTCCCGGAAGGCTCGGCATGGATGAAAGATATGCGCGCCGGGGCCAAGGAAATCTCCGAACGCACCCAGGACCGCGTCAAGTTCAAGTTCTACGGCGGAGGCGTGCAAGGCAATGACAAGCAGGTATTGCGCAAGATGCGTATCGGCCAGTTGCATGGTGGCGCGTTTACCTCGAACGCACTGGGTGAGTTCCAAAAAGACTCAGTGCTGTATGCCATGCCCATGCTGTTCAGTAACCTCGAAGAGGTGCAATTCGTCCGGCAACGCATGGACGACAAGCTTCGCTTGTTACTGGAAGGTGCCGGTTACGTCAACTTTGGCTTTGCCGGCGGTGGTTTTGCCCACCTGATGTCCAACCACCCGATTGCCAACCTCGATGATATGAATGGACTCAAGGTCTGGATCCCCGACGGCGATCGCCTGTCTTATGGTGCCGCCAAAGCCCTGGGTATATCACCGGTCACGATGCCACTGACGGACGTCTTGACCGGCCTGCAGACCGAGCTGATCGATACCATCATGGGACCGCCGGCCGCCACCATCGTACTGCAGTGGAACACCGGCGTCAGCTACATTACGGAACTGCCGCTGGCCTATATATTCGCGATGCTGGTGATCGACAAGAAGGTTTTCGACCGCATTCAGACTGACGACCAGGTGATCGTGCGCGAAGTCATGGAAAGGGTATATCGTGGCTTCGACCAACAGGGCAACGAGGACAATGAAAAAGCGTACCAGGCCCTGCTCGATGACGGTATGAAGCCAGTGACGCCCGACCAGGGCCAGATTCCAGTGTGGCGTGACGTGGTCAGGGCATCCAACCGTGAACTGGCCCGCGAAGGCGTTGTCGATATCGCATTACTGAATGAAATCGAGTGCTACATCGATGCCTACCGCACAGGTAGACAGGCAGATGGCTGCGGTTAAGCCAAGCAAGACCTCAACGTTATTCAACAGGCTGGAAAGAGCCGGGACCCTGGCGGAAGACCTCGTCCTGCTGATCATCCTGGTCAGCATGATCCTGCTGGCCGGTGTGCAAATCTTCCTCAGGAACTTTTTTGACGCCAGCCTGTTCTGGGGTGATGAAATGTTACGCCTGATGGTTCTATGGTTGACGCTGGCCGGTGGGCTCGCGGCCAGCAGGATGGACAAACACATCAGCATCGAGGTCCTGGACCGATTTCTGCCACGCGGTGCGCAGATAATCGCCAAAATCATCATCGACCTGTTCACCGCTTCCATCTGCGCGCTGTTTGCCTGGCACAGCGCCCGTTTTGTCATGGGCTCTTTTGAATTCGGTGACGTGTTGATGAAAAACACGCCCGCCTGGGTGATGCAGAGCGTCCTGCCCATCGGCTTTGGATTGATGGCTTACCGGCACGTGGTGCTGGCGATCAAACGAATCTTCGATCCCGCCACGCCGGCAGACGAAAAGGGTGCTGGCCAATGATGATACTGGCACCCTTGCTGTTGATCCTGGCACTGCTCGGCGCACCGCTGTTCGCCGTCATCGCCGCTACCGCATTCTGGAATTTTTACCAGGCCGATATCGACCTGCAGGCGATCGCGATCGAGTTTTATGGCATCGCGGAAATGCCGATCCTGCTGGCCATACCACTATTCACCTTCGCCGGTTATTTGCTCAGCGAGAGCAAAGCGCCAAAACGCCTGGTGCGTCTGACCTCTGCCCTGCTCGGGTGGATGCCGGCCGGGTTGGCAGTGGTTTCGCTGGTGGCATGTGCGTTTTTCACCGCTTTCACCGGGGCGTCCGGTGTTACCATCATCGCGCTGGGCGCCATACTGTTCCCGGCCATGCAGCAGGCGGGCTACCCGGAAAAATTCAATTTGGGCCTGGTAGCATCGGCGGGCAGCCTGGGCTTGCTGTTCGCACCATCATTACCGTTGATCCTGTACGGCGTTATCGCGGAAGTGCCGATCGAAGACCTGTTTCTGGCCGGGTTGCTGCCCGGTTTCCTGATGTTGCTGATCCTGTCCGCGTTCAGCATCTGGAAGAATCGTGCCATACGCACACCGCTGGGAGATTTCTCGTGGACCGAAGTCCGCACAGCAGTGCGTGAGTCCGCCTGGGAAATCCCATTGCCCATCGTGGTGCTGGGTGGCATCTACTCCGGCTATTTCGCAATCTCAGAGGCCGCAGCTGTAACCGCGCTTTACGTGTTGATCATCGACGTGCTGGTGTTGAAGGAAGTGTCATTTCGCCGGCTGCCATCCATTGTGCGTGAATCCATGATCCTGGTCGGCGGCATCATGATGATACTGGGCGTATCACGTGCCTCGACCAACTTCATGATCGATTCCGGCGTACCGCAACAGTTATTGCAGTGGATTAGCGGCTTCGTCACCGGCGAGGTCGCGTTCATGGTCATGCTGCTGGTATTCCTGCTGATGCTGGGGGCCATACTGGACGTGTTTTCGGCCATCGTGCTGGTCGTGCCACTGATCCTGCCGATAGCTACCCAGTTCGGGGTGCATCCGGTGCACCTGGGCATCGTTTTCCTGGCCACCATGCAATTGGGCTATATCACGCCACCCGTTGGCCTGAACCTGTTTATCGCGGGTTACCGTTTCAACCGGCCGATCGTGAACATTTACTTGTCCACACTGCCGTTTTTTGCTTTCTTATTGATCGCGGTCGCGCTGATTGCGTTCTGGCCCGCGCTGTCGCTGTATCTGATTTAACCCGCCTTCAAACACTGTCTGCGTCGACCGCCGCAGTGATGGCGCGCCATTCATCAAAGCAGGTGTCCAG
>JAPHTE010000420.1 GCA_026196445.1 Lysobacterales bacterium | reverse complement strand
TCGTCCTGAACATAAAAAACCCGCTGCGAGAGCGGGTTTTTCAAAAACGCAAAAATATCGATTACTTGATTTTGGCTTCCTTGTACATCACGTGCTTGCGCGCAACGGGATCGTATTTCTTGATCTCCATTTTTCCGGGTGTGTTCTTCTTGTTCTTGTCGGTGGTGTAAAAATGACCGGTACCCTCGGAGGATACCAGGCGGATTTTATCTCGTGCTGACTTTGCCATGATCTAAGCTCCTCAGACCTTTTCGCCGCGTTCGCGCAAGTCGGTCAAAACGGCATCGATGCCTTTCTTGTCAATAATACGCAGCCCCTTGGTAGAGACGCGTAAACGAACCCAACGGTTCTCACTTTCCACCCAGAAACGGTGGTTGTGAAGGTTGGGTAAAAAGCGTCGCTTGGTCTTGATGTTGGAGTGCGACACGTTGTTACCGGAAACCGGGCGTTTACCCGTAACCTGACAAACTCTGGACATTGGACTATTCCATACTGTGCTATCAAAAATGAGCCGCACTTTATACCGCAATACAGGCGGATATGCAATCAAATTCCACTCAAGAACCCAATATCTGTCCATTCCTGACGAATTTCTAGCGCCAAGCTACAACAACCCCCTGGACGCCATCGAAACCGGTGGGCCGTCACCGACAACGAAATGGTCCAGCAGGCGGATTTCCAACAACGACAAGGCGTCCTTCAAACGGCGCGTGATCGCCTGGTCAGCCAGGCTTGGTTCACTGACGCCAGACGGGTGGTTATGCGCCACGATGACTGCGGCCGCGCTTAAGCACAAGGCCCTTTCGGCAACCACCCTTGGGTAAACACAGGCTCCGTCGATAGAACCCTGGAAAAGGTCTTCGGCGGCGATCACCCGGTGCCGAGTGTCCAAAAACAGGCAGGTGAATATTTCCCGTTGCCGGTCCCGCAACCGGGTTTGCAGGTACTCCACCGTCATGGCAGGGCTGGTCAACGCGGTGCCCCTTTGCAGGGACTGTTTCAACTGCCTGTTCACCAACTCCGTCGCCAGGCGGATTTGCCGGGCGTCGTGCTCGGCAAGGCCATTGCGACTGTCCGCGTGCCGGCGGCTGGCAATTACCAATCCGCGCAGGCCGCCGAATCGCCGCAACAATTTTTGCGCACGCTTTTCAACCTGCTTCCAGGATTGGCGGGGGTATAGCAGCTTGCCAAGCAACTCCGCATCTGACAATGCCTGGAGATCAAAAAACTCCTGACGAGAATGCTCGACATCGGACACGGTCTGCTGATCTTTATTCATCGTTCGCCTGTGCACCTTTACCATTTCCTATCTTGCTGGCTGCTTCGGGGCCCGGGTATCGGTATGTACACTGGATCACTGTAGGAAAAGACCAGTACACACGGGCGTTGCAGACTACAAGCCCTAGGCTTGGTATGATTGCTGGCTTACGAGGCCCGTGTTGTCACACCGACACGTTGAAATACACGGCTGATGCGTACCGGAAAAGGATGTTGCGTGGATAAACAAGGAGTTAAATACGTCCAGCTGAAAATACTGGATCCGAGGCTGGGTAAGGAAATACCCTTGCCGGAACATGCCACCGATGGTTCCGCGGGTATGGATTTACACGCCTGCGTCGAAGTCAAATCCACGATCCAACCCGGTGAAACACAGTTGATTCCAACCGGATTTGCGATGCACATTTCGGACCCCGGTATGGCCGCGGTCATCTTGCCTCGCTCCGGGTTGGGACACAAACACGGGCTGGTGCTGGGTAACCTGGTGGGACTGATTGACAGCGATTACCAGGGCCAGGTTTATATTTCCTGCTGGAACCGTTCAGACAGGGCTTTTGAAATTGAACCCGGGATGCGTATTGCCCAACTGGTTTTTGTGCCCGTGGTCATGGCTGATTTCGAAGTCGTTGATTCTTTCGAAGAAAGCGAACGTGGCACGGGTGGGTTTGGACATACGGGGCGCAGATGAAAATGTCGACGATCAATATAAAAACCAACCTGAACAGTTTGCCCTGGGTAAAGAAATTACACCTCGATCGCGTCAAACCCATGCTTTTGATATTCATTGGTCTCGTATTGCTGGTTTCATTGTCGCTGACCCTGTTTCTGGGAGGCGCCAGTCACGAAGATAACGAGAAGGCACTGGAGGCGGCCAAACAGACCATGGGTCAGGTCAGTTCCCTGGTGCAGGATTTCCGCCGTGTTCTTGAAGACCAGCAAGTTCAGGAACTGGCCGCAATAGCCGTGGCCAACCCGGAGCGATTTGCGAACTTGCGGCAGTATTTGAATGGCCGTATCCCGGAACTCATCGATGCTCGTTTGTTTGACACGCAATTGGGCGAACTGCGCGCGACCGACCTGGGGCCATACGGCTACGCCGTGCTTGATATGCTGTTGGAAACGGAAAGCGGTTTTGCTCCACTGCAGATTCACGGAACGGGTGAAGACGCCTACCTGGCCATGACGGTCAGAATTGGAGAAGCGGATTCACCGCTGGCATATTTACTGGTCAGGGTAAAACCAAGCACGTTCCTGTCAACGTCCTTGCAGAAACCAGGCAGTTTTGTGCTCGACCAATACAACGGCCGCTTCCAGCCGACCTTGCTCAGCCCGCTTGCCAGGCCCCTGACATCTAAAGAACACCTGGTCTGGCTGCGTGTGCCGGCCTCGTTGTTCCGGATTGGCGTGGTTCAGGAAATCCAGGCCAGCAGTTCCATGGGCGTCCTGCGCCCGGTACTGTTGGTTGCCGGAATCTTTCTCCTGGTCCTCGGAGCAGCATTGAAACTGCGGCCAATACAAGCGCCGCTGGAGCTGAAAGAAGACCCGGAAGAGATCGAACCACCGGATGACTCAGATACAGAAGACGTGCCGGATTTGAAGGAGCGTCTGACGGCCGATACAGAAATGACGACCAGTCCCGACTCGGGTGATGGCCTGGGCGCCATCGAATTGCCCGATCTTGGTTTCAGACTGGAGAACCCACAGACAGCGATAAAGAGGAGTTTGCCAGCCGTGGAACTGGTTGAAAGTATTTTCAGAGCATACGACATCAGGGGAATCGTCGGTGAAACGCTGGACGCCACCGTTGCCCGCCAGGTAGGCCAGGTGGTCGGCACACTGACCCTGGAACAACAGGCAGGGCCGGTCATCGTCGCCCGTGACGGCAGAAATTCCGGTCCGGAGCTCGTCAAGGGCATGATCGAAGGTATCGCCTCCACCGGCTGTGACGTGGTGGATATCGGTGCGGTGCCGACCGGTGTGCTCTATTTTGCCGCATACGAACTCGGCAATGGTACCGGTGTAATGGTTACGGGTAGCCATAATCCGCCAAATTACAATGGTTTCAAGATGCTGATCGGAGGTGTGACCCAGGCGGGTGACCAGATCACCGACATGTTTCAACGCATCCAGAGCGGCAACCTGCGGTTGGGCAAAGGTAACATCACCGAAGAAGAGATGCTTGGTCAATACCGGGAAAAGATCTCCGCTGATATCCAGTTGAGCAGACCATTGAAAGTGGTTGCAGATTGTGGCAACGGCATCGGTGGTGTATGTGCCGCCGATGTGCTGCGTGATATCGGCGCCGATGTCATTTCGTTGTATGACGAAGTGGATGGCACTTTTCCGAACCACCACCCCGATCCCAGTGAGCCAGAGAACCTGAAAGACCTGATCGAGTCGGTCACATTGATGGGTGCGGACATCGGCGTCGCATTTGATGGCGATGCAGACCGCCTGGGAGTCGTGACGCCCAGTGGTGAAATCATCTACTCGGACCGGCTGATGATGCTGTTTGCCAAGGATATCCTGAGCCGGGTGCCGGGCTCGACCATCATCTACGACGTCAAGTGCACGGGCCACCTGCAGCACGTGATCGAAGAGGCCGGTGGTAAGGCGATGATGTACAAGACCGGTCATTCCCTGATCAAGAACAAGATGAAGGAAGTCGACGCACCGTTTGCCGGTGAAATGAGCGGTCATTTCTTTTTCAAGGAACGCTGGTATGGTTTTGACTGCGGCATCTATTCAGCCGCGAGGTTGCTGGAAATCCTGGCGAACGATGAGCGTGGCGTGGAGGAAATCCTCGGCAGCTTGCCAAACAGCGTCAGCACCCCGGAATTGAAGGTGCAGATGAACGAGGGTGAAAACCACGCTTTTATTACCGAGATGCAGGAAAAGGCCCGTTTTTCAGATGCGAGGATCAATACCATCGATGGTGTACGCGCCGATTATCCCGATGGCTGGGGCCTGGTGCGTGCATCCAACACGACGCCGATACTGGTGGTGCGTTTTGACGCGGACACCGAAGAAGCCCTGCAACGTATCAAGCTGGTGTTCAAGCAGCAGATGCTCGCCATCAATCCTGAGCTTAAACTACCGTTCTGATAAAACAGGTCATGTGGCGACAAACGACAGGGGTACTGGCAATTTTCTCACTGGTGCTGGCAGGCCCCGTCACGGCCGAGGAGGTTTCGATTGACGGGGAAGTGGTGGATGAAACACCGCTGGCCAGGGTGGTAACCGGTGATCCGTCCCCTTTTGAGTGCCTGGCGCCGGTCGTGATCGACCGGTTTGACGGCGAAGACCGTGCGTTCCCTGCCCAGGGGTTTTCAATCGAAGCCGGTTTGCACCATCTGAATGGCAAGGCTTTGCTGGATACGAAGAAATGCCGGCCACTGGAGGCCGACCAGTACATTCCACCTGCCGCCGACCTGTCAATGGAGTTCGTGGCGGGCAATATCTACTACATCGCCTATGACCGCAGTCACCCGGACACGCGTGAGTGGCGCCTGGTGGTGTGGAAAGTGGAGCAACAAGTCACCACCGAACCGGAGGGTCAACCAGCGGCCGGATCCATTCAATAGATCGCTTCGCTAAACAGTGGATCTACCGAGCCGTTCCAACGACCGTGGAAGAGCGCCAGTTTCTTTTCTGCCGGAGTCATACCCATTTCAGCGTTTACAAACAGGGTTTCCAGAAACCCGGTTTCATTCTCCCCCGACAGGCTCAGGCGGTTTCGTGCACTCAACCCGGCAGAGGCCAGCTCCAGTACCTCGAGCGACAGTGATTGCAGCGTTCGGTCACGGATCATCGCGTTCAAGCCCAGCCTGGGGGCGTCAATCCTGAGCTGCTCACGCTCGTCCATGCTCCAGTCACGTACCAGGTCCCAGGCTGCATCGAGTACCGGGGCATCGTATAACAGGCCGGCCCAGAACGCCGGCAGGGCGCACAGCTTGCGCCAGGGTCCGCCATCGGCGCCACGCATTTCCATGTACCTTTTCAACCTGACTTCCGGAAAAGCGGTGGTCAGGTGGTCCTCCCAGTCCTGCAGCCGTGGTTTTTCACCTGGCAGCGCCGGCAGGGCACCATCCAGGAAATCCCGGAAGGACTGGCCGGAGGCATCGATGTAAACCCCGTCGCGGTATACAAAGTACATCGGCACGTCCAGCATATAGTCCACGTAGCGTTCAAAACCCATCGAAGAGTCGAATACGAACGGCAGCATGCCGGTGCGGTCAGGGTCGGTGTCTTCCCATACGTGTGAGCGGTAACTGACGTATCCGCAAGGTTTGCCATCGACAAAAGGCGAGTTGGCGAACAGGGCCGTGGCGACAGGTTGCAAGGCCAGCGCAACCTGGAATTTCCTGACCATGTCGGCTTCGGAGCTGAAATCCAGGTTCACCTGTACGGTGCAGGTGCGGCTCATCATGTCCAGGCCCAGTGTGCCCTTTTTCGCCATGTAGTCACGCATGATCGCGTAGCGCCCCTTGGGCATCCACTCGGTGTCCTCGCGTTTCCACTTGGGCTGAAAACCCATACCCAAAAAAGCGATACCCAATGGTTCTGCGACGGC
>JAPHTE010000320.1 GCA_026196445.1 Lysobacterales bacterium | reverse complement strand
GCGATCAGCAACATACCGCTGATGATCGCAAACGAAATGGGCGGGCTGTGCAGGTGCGGTGATACGTGTTCGTCACGGATATTGTTCATGCCGAGCCAGCCGGCGAAGGCCAGCGGCACGAGGAACAATAACCAGACGAAACCGGCGTTTTGCAGATAGGTCTCGGTACCGGCCGGGATTTTACCGATCAGGGTTCCGCTGGAGGCCTGCAGGGTCATCGATTCCCCACCAAACAAACCGAAAGTCATGCTCAGCGGCACCAGGATCTGCATCGTGGTGACACCAAAGTTGCCGAGGCCGGCGTTCAGGCCGAGCGCCAGGCCCTGCTGTTTCTTGGGATAGAAGAAACTGATGTTGGACATGGAGGAGGCAAAGTTGCCGCCCCCGATACCGGACAACAGCGCCAGTAACTGGAATTGCCATAGCGGTGTATTCGGGTCCTGCAGGGCCATGCCGGCACCCGCTGCCGGTATCATCAACAGCGCAGTGGTGAAAAATATGGTGTTGCGGCCACCCGCGATGCGGATAAAGAACGTGCTCGGGATACGCAGGGTGGCGCCGGACAGGCCGGCTACTGCTGCCAGCGAAAACAATTCGGGTTTGGTATAGGGGAAGCCCAGGTTGAGCATCTGCACCGTGATAATGCCCCAGTACAACCAGACCGCGAAGCCACACAACAGGCTGGGGATTGAAATCCACAGGTTGCGCATGGCAATGGACTTACCGGAGGATGCCCATTCCTGTTCGTCTTCCGGGTTCCAGTGTTGAATATCTTTAGCCATAAGGTTCTCCTGACCTCGTTCGTGTTCCAGGGACGTGCGGCCCTCGTGTTTTCAATTGGCAGAAATCAGGCACACCTGACTTCCGCGTCTTTTCGCTTGTACCACCACCAGGTTGCCAGTACACAGCTGGCATAAAACGTGCTGAACACGCTGATCGCGAGATGTGCCGAACCGGTGGTCTGGATGGATGTGGCGACAAAAGCCGGGATGAAGAATAAACCGAGCGCTGCAATGGCGCTGGTGAAGCCCAGCGCGACCGATGCTTCGACATCGCCCGCGGTAATGGCGGCTTCCTGCGCACTCTGATCCTGGCCCCTGGCGCTGCGTTCGTGCAATTTGCGGAACACCGCGGGCACCACGTGGAATACCGAACCGTTACCAATGCCGGCGGCAATGAACAGCAACATGAAGGCCATGAAGAATCCGTCAACGTCCGGGGTGCCGGTACCCGAGGGCAGGCTGAGCAGGACCCAGATTCCGGCCAGGAACATGATCGCGAAATTCCAGGTCGTGACCCGGGCCCCGCCGATACGGTCGGCCAGCCAGCCGCCGAGCGGCCGGATCAAGGCACCCAGCAACGGCCCGATGAAGGCCCATTTGAGTGCTCCGGATTCCGGGAACAATACTGCCAGCAGGATCGGGAAGGCCGCTGCAAAGCCGATAAAAGAACCAAACGTGCCGGTGTAGAGCCAGCTCAGAATCCAGGCGTGTTTATGGGTGAAGATGGCGGTCTTTTCGGCGTAGGTTTCCTGCACACCGCGCAGGTTGTTCTGGCCAAATGCAACGCCAATGGTCGCGAGCAGGATAAAAGGTACCCAGATCAATCCTGCGTTCTGCAACCAGACCTGGCTCGTGACACCACCCGCCTCGTAGGTTTGAGGGAGTCCGCCTTTGAACGCCAGTGCGCCGCTGAAAATCACCAGTGGCACCACGGCCTGCATGATGCCGACGCCGAGGTTGCCGATGCCGGCGTTCCAGCCCAGGGCCGTACCCAGTTTCTTTTTGGGGAAGAAGAAACTGATGTGCGCCATGCTGGCCGAGAAATTTCCGCCGCCGAGACCGCATAGCAGTGCGATAAAGACGAATACGATGTACGAGGTGTCGGGGTTCTGCACCGCTACCGCCATCCACAGGGTGGGGATCAGCAGGGTCAAAGTGCTGAAGATGGTAAAGTTCCGGCCACCAAAGATGGGTACGACAAACGAGTACAGCAGCCTGAACATGGCACCGGAAAGACCGGGTATGGCCGCCAGCCAGAACAACTCGCCGGTACTGAACTGGAAGCCAATCCGTGGTAGCTCAATAACCACGACACTCCAGACTATCCAAACCGCGAAGGACAACAATAACGGCGGCATGGAGAACACCAGGTTGCGCATGGCGACGAGCCTGCCGCCCTTGGCCCAGAACCCGGCGTCGTCCGGCCGCCAGTTGCTGATCCAGCGACCGGTGCTGGTAACCGGCTTGGCCAGTTCTTCTGCGACCAGCTGTTCGCGCAGGCCGGGATGTCTCGCCAGGACCTCTTCACGCTCACCGCGCTCAGCTATCCAGGTCCAGATCATCACCATCGACAACACGCCGAACATCAGCATGAAAGTCGTGCTGCGCACGCCGGTTGCATCCACCGCGATACCGAACATGATGGGCAGCGTGAAACCACCCAGGCCACCGATCACGCCAACCAGGCCACCGACCGTACCCATATTTCCAGAATAGTGGTCAGCCAGGCTGCGGTAGACGCTGGCCTTGCCGATACCCTGGGCGATACCGACGATGAACGCCAACAAGGTGAACAGCACAACACCCGTTGCAATACCGAATGTCAGGTCACCATTGATCCTGTGAATGGTGACGGAGGTCGGCGGGTAGGACATGAAGAACAGGCAGATGATGCAGACCCAGAATACCCACCAGGTGACCGTATCACCACCGAACCTGTCGGAGATCCAGCCACCCAGCGCGCGGATGACACCGGAGGGTAAAACGAAGATCAATGAAATCAGGGCCGCCTGTTGCAG
>JAPHTE010000265.1 GCA_026196445.1 Lysobacterales bacterium | reverse complement strand
CGTGATTAGATGTCCAGGTTCGTTACCTGCAGAGCGTTTTTTTCAATAAACTCGCGACGTGGTTCAACTTCATCTCCCATCAGCGTTGTAAAAATCTCGTCGGCTGCGACCGCGTCTTCAATGGTGACTTTCAACAAACGTCGTGTTTCGGGGTTAACAGTCGTATCCCAGAGTTGTTCCGGATTCATTTCACCCAGGCCTTTAAAACGTTGGAAGCTTTGTCCCTTGCGGCTTTCAGCCATCAACCAGTCATGGGCTTGTGCGAAACTGGCAACTTCCTGTTCTGAATTTCCACGTCTCACAACCGCACCTGGCTGGACGAGGTCATGCAGGGTGTCAGCCAGTTTGCCGGTCAACCTGTACTCCGGTGAGCGGAAAAAATCGCGTCGCAGGTGTGTGACCTCAACCACGCCGTAAGTGGTTTTACTCAAGGCCAGTTCAATACCCTCTTCGCCTGCAATGGCACGCAGGTCATAACTGATACTGGGTGGTGTATCGGCATTCATTGCGGCCAATATGCCATCACACCAGAGCTGTGCTTCCTGGATGGTCCATTGATTTGAAAATTTCTTGTTATCAACAAGTTGATCAAGAAACAATGGATCATAACGCATTTGCATGCGGGCATTGGCAGTCTTGACAGCGATGTATTCCCGTAACAGGCTTTCCAGTGCCTGGCCGGTCAACGGCGGCGCATCCGGATCAAACGCCAGCGCTGCATTTTCAACCGCGCGGGCCAGCATGTATTCATTCAGCTCGGTGTCATCCTTCAGGTAATGCTCCTGTTTACCCTTCTTGACTTTGTAAAGGGGCGGCTGTCCGATATAGATATGACCACGATTGATCAGTTCTGGCATTTGACGATAGAAAAACGTCAATAAAAGGGTACGGATATGAGAACCGTCCACATCGGCATCGGTCATGATGATGATCGTGTGGTAACGCAATTTTTCGACATCGAATTCATCCCTTCCAATTCCACAACCCAACGCGGTAATCAGTGTTCCAACTTCGGCTGATGACAGCATCTTGTCAAAACGGGCTTTTTCGACATTCAGAATTTTTCCCTTAAGTGGCAGAATTGCCTGGGTTTTTCTATTCCTGCCTTGCTTGGCAGAACCACCGGCAGAATCGCCCTCAACGATAAACAACTCTGAAAGGGCCGGATCTTTTTCCTGGCAATCTGCGAGTTTTCCGGGCAAGCCGGCTACATCCAGCACACCTTTTCGGCGCGTCATGTCACGCGCCTTGCGGGCTGCTTCACGTGCCCTCGCCGCGTCCACGGCCTTCATCGTAATGGTCTTGGCCTCGGCCGGGTTTTCCAGCAAAAAGTCCCGTAAATGGGATGCCATCAGTGACTCGACCACGGGTTTGATTTCTGAAGAAACCAGCTTGTCCTTGGTTTGTGAAGAAAATTTCGGGTCAGGTGCCTTGACCGACAGCACAGCGACCAATCCTTCGCGTGCATCGTCACCGGTCATGGATACCTTGCTCTTCCTGGCCAGGCCGGATTCTTCGATGTACTGGTTCATGGTACGTGTCAGGGCCGCCCTGAAACCGGCCAGGTGCGCGCCACCGTCCCGCTGTGGAATATTGTTTGTAAAGCAAAAGACACTTTCCTGGTAGGCATCGGTCCACTGCATGGCAACTTCTACGGTGATCCCGTTGGATTCCCCCTGGAAGTGCATAACTGTTTGATGTAATGGATTTTTCTTACGACCAAGATGTTCCACGAATGAACGTATGCCGCCCTCATATTCAAATACATCCTGTTTTCCTGAACGTTCATCGGTCAATTCGATCCGCACCCCGGAATTCAGAAAACTCAGTTCCCTTAAACGCTTGGCGAGGATGTCATAATGAAAATCACGATCGGAAAATATTTCCTCACTCGGCAAAAACCTCAACTGGGTGCCTGTTTTTCGGGTATTTCCAACTTTTTTAAGCGGTTCAACCGGTACACCCATGCGGTAACTTTGCTCCCATACGTGACCATTCCGCTTGATAATTAATTCCAACTCCTCGGACAAGGCGTTGACGACGGAGACACCTACACCGTGCAATCCTCCAGACACCTTGTACGAGTTGTCATCAAATTTACCGCCAGCGTGCAGCACCGTCATGATGACTTCGGCTGCCGAGCGTCCTTCTTCCTTGTGGATATCGACCGGTACACCTCGTCCGTTATCGGAAACGCTGACGTAACCACTGGTTTCGATGACCACCTCGATGGCGTCACAATGCCCCGCCAGGGCCTCGTCGATCGAATTGTCGACGACTTCGAACACCATGTGGTGTAAACCGGTACCATCGTCTGTATCCCCGATATACATACCAGGACGCTTTCGAACAGCATCAAGACCTTTTAATACCTTGATGCTGGTGGAATCATATTTTTGTTTACTCATACTGCCCTTTACTCCGGACCAAGCCTTCTATTTGCTGCCCATATCAGCAGCAATTTTGTATTACACGTGGTGGGTGATTGATACCTGGAAACACGAGGTATTATACCATTTATAAGGATTAAATACCTGTTTTATAAACTTTTTAAATACCTATACAGAAGAATTTGTGACCTGTCCGTGTTCCACGTGAAACATCGTGCAACTGCTCCCGAAGTTCGTGATCGCCGGTGTCGCCCGGGTACCGGTCAGCCATAGCTGGACCCCCAGGTCCAGACCAGCCTCGAGCACCCTTTCAAGATGTGCAGGGTCGAACTCTGAAAACAGGTCATCCAGCATCAATATCGGCGTTTCACCCATTTCACACATCATGTGGGCTTGCGAGAGAATCAACGCTGCGGTCATGGCCTTCTGTTCGCCGCGTGACAGACGTTCCTTCGCGGGTGCTCCATCCAATGACAAGTGCAGATCTGCTTTGTGTGGACCCGGATTGGTCGCACCTTTCTCGAAATCCCTTCGCCTGGACTGCCCGATGGCCTCCGCCAGGCTGTCTGCAGACCACCCTTTACGGTATAAAACCGCCATGTTCTCAAGCGTCTTACTGATGGCTGGTAAACGCACCTGCAACGACAACTGGAGCGTATCGACGTACTGAAGGCGTGCTGCGTGCAGTTGTTCACCCAATTCTACGAATTGTGGGTCGAGACTTTCGACAACGCCTTCGTCCCCCTGGCGCAAAGCGGCGTTTCTCTGCTTCAATGCCCGGTTGTAGCGACGCCACAGGTCGAGAAAACCATGTTTCACGTGAAACACACCCCAATCCAGGAATTTCCTCCGGCCATCTGGCGGCCCACTGATGAGCGTGTGACTGCTTGGTTCAAGCAGAACAAATGGCAACAGGCGGGTCAGTTCGCTGATCTGGGTCACATCCCGACCCTGGTGACGGGCTTGCCAATAATCCGGTCCACGCTCCAGTCCAACTTGGTGTGAATCTCCCGATTGGGATTCGATACGACTGACGACCTGGAAATGATGTTCCCGGGGGCCAATCAAGGAAGAGATGGGTCCGGGCCTGAATGAGCGACCCTTGGATAGCACGGCCAAGGCCTCGAGGATGCTCGTCTTACCCGCGCCATTGTCCCCGGTGAAACAGTTGAGACACGGATCAGCTTCTATTTGTGTCGTTTCTATGTTTCGTAAATTTCTGATATTTAGGGTTTTTACCCGCATATCGCCGTGTTAACGCGACTACAGCTTCAATGGCATAACCACGTGTCGGTTATCATCGGAATCAGGCGCGGATACCAGGCAACTGCTGTTGGCGTCCTTTAATTCCAGTGAAACCTGTTCCGTATCGATGGCCATCAGGGCATCTAGCAGATAAGTCACGTTGAAACCTACCGCAAGGCGTTCAAAATTGAGCTCGGCTTCGATCTCTTCCACCGCTTCCTCGTGTTGCGGATTATGCGCGATGATCTTTATCGTCTGTCCTGACGCTTCAAGCCTGACCCCCTTGTATTTCTCATTTGACAAAATTGCTACACGCTGCAAGGCGTGGGTAAAGGTTTCCTTGTCCACCAGCATCTGCTTGTCGGCACCGATCGGTATAACCGCCTGGTAGTCCGGGAAACGCCCGTCGATCAGTTTCGATGTGAAGGTCATATCCGCCTTGACCAGACGAATATGGTTGCGCCCAATGGCCAGGGTGACTTCACCGTCATCCGCGGAAAGCATGCGTGACAATTCCAGCACACCTTTACGCGGAACGATCAACTGACGTTCATCACTTAGCTCAACATCGCCTTCAAGATCGCACACCGCCAACCTGTGCCCGTCGGTGGCTACCGAGCGAAGCTGTTTATTGCGGAAGTCAAACAACAAACCATTGAGGTAATAACGAACGTCCTGATTGGCCATCGCAAATGAAGTCTTATCCATCATTTTTTTCAAGCTTGGCTCTGAAACCACTATATTTTCAAGTGCTTCCACCTGGTCAGTAGCGGGGAACTCTGAAGCCGGCAGGGTGGACAAGGTGAAGCGGCTACGACCCGCAGAAAGCGTTGCCTTGTCACCGCTTACACTGAAAGTTACGTTGGAACCATCCGGTAGTGCACGGATAATATCTACCAGTTTGCGGGCTGGCACGGTGATATCACCATCCTGGGACACATCGGCCGGGATCGTGGAGATCAGCTCCACCTCCATGTCCGTACCGGTAACGGTCAGTTGTCCTTCCCTTGCCGACAACATGAAGTTTGCCAGCACAGGTAAAGTCTGGCGTCTCTCAACAACACCGACAACCTGACTGAGTGGCTGAAGAAGAACTTCCCTGGAGATTGTGAGTTTCATGCTTGGTTCCTTTTTTACTATATTTTTATTATATATATAAACAGTAGTGGTAGTAAGCCTTGTTGATAAGTAAAAAAACTATTTAAAAGTATTATATATCAGTTATTTATATCACTTTAAACCTTGTGTAGAGTACCATTGCGAAGCTGTGGATAAGTTGGGTGTAACAGCACTTTTCCGCATACCTTAAAACTTGTACACAGTTTATTCAGCTCTTGTACCGACATTGTTCCACAATTTACTAGGTGGTCAACGATCGCAGCAATTTAATCTTGTCTTCGCGCAAACGGCCATCCATTTCACACAACTCCTCAATTTTGCGACAGGCGTGCAGTACTGTCGTATGGTCTCTCCCACCAAAAGCCTCACCAATTTCCGGCAAACTGTGCTGGGTCAGTTCCTTGCACAATGCCATGGCCATTTGCCTGGGGCGGGCGATACTGCGTGGCCTGCGCTTGGATAATAACTCCGACATGCGGATTTTGTAATATTCACAGACCGTTTTCTGGATATTTTCAATTGTAATCAATCGGTCGTGAACGGTCAGCAAATCACGCAAGACCTCGCGGGTAAAGCTTTCAGTGATATCCCGCCCGGTGAAACGCGCGTTTGCGATCAGGGTGTTCAGGGCGCCTTCCAGGTCACGCACATTGGATCTCAATCGCTTGGCGATCAGGAATGCAACCGGTTCGTCGAGTTGTACACCACGTTCCTGTGCCTTGTTCATAAGGATCGCAACACGGGTTTCAAAATCGGGTGGCTCGATGGAAACTGTCAAACCCCAGCCAAAGCGCGAGCGCAAGCGGGCCTCAATGCCATCTACTTCTTTTGGATAGCGGTCACAGGTCAGAACAATCTGTTGCTTGCTGTCCAACAGGGTATTGAAAGTATGGAAAAACTCTTCTTGTGAACTTTTCTTGCCGGCAAAAAACTGGATATCGTCAATCAGTAAGGCTCCGGCAGAACGGTAGTGCTCTTTAAAACTGTCGATAGTTTTGTGACGCAGGGCGTTAATCATGTCACTGACAAATCGTTCTGACTCCAGGTAAAGAACTTTGGTGCCGGGATTCTGTTCACGTATGAAGTTGCCAATACCGTGTAACAGGTGCGTTTTACCCAAGCCGGTGCCACCGTATAGCAGTAGCGGGTTGTAGGCATCGCCTGGTTTCTGAGCGACGTGTGATGCGGCGGCGTAACCCAGTTCGTTCGTTTTACCCTGGACAAAATTGTCAAACCGGTAACGGGCATCAAGGCCGGTTTGCACACGTTTCATTTTCCTGCCCGATGTTCTGCGGGCTTCTTCCTGTGGTTCGGCCGGCAAACCATCCTCGATGGTGATGGAATCGCGTTTTTCGCCCAGGTGCTCAAATATATCCCTGATCCGTTCCAGGTATTGCGTGGTGATATGGTCACGCACGTAGGTGTTGGGTGCGACCAGACGGGTGCGGTTCCTTGTAGTCACAACTTCCAGCGGACGGATAAAGGTATTGATATCTTCAGGCGGTAATTCCCGTTCCAGGTGTTGCAGGCAAAGTTGCCAGATATTTTGCGTCATGGAGCGTTCAAACCGAATAGATTATGTTAAATATGGAATTGTTCATTTAAAGATAAAGTATTAAAATTTATATAATTTTCAATATCTTAATTAATAAAACACATTTTCTGATCCGGTTTGAAAATTCCATTATTGGTGACAGGCCGGAACAGCACTAAGTCTAACCCGCTGTGGATAACTTGGCTACAATAACTAAGCAATAGGAAATAATGCACTCAACCCCTTCAATTGCTTGAAAGATATGCCAATAAGGGCTACTATCCGCCTCTTGTGTCGGCTGTCTGCTGTGGCAGGAAATCAGCCTTAAACGAATTTACAGAGGTTCCAAACAATGAAACGTACATTTCAGCCCAGCAATCTGAAACGCGCTCGCCGACACGGCTTTCGTGCCCGTATGGCGACCCGCAGTGGTCGTGCAGTGATCAACGCACGTCGGGCCAAGGGACGCAAACGCCTGTCAGCCTGATCAGATTTGGTTCTGATAACCATCCGGTAAACGGCAGCCAGGTTCGGTAAGAACCTTGCCCCGGCTGGCCCAGATCGAAACAGGCTACCAAAACACGCATTAAACACCCAAAGGCCAGGAACAATGAAGTTTTCCAGGCAATCCCGCTTGCTCAAACCGGTGGAATTTAAATCGGTTTTCAAGGATCCCATCCGTTCGGATGACAACTATTTCAGGATTCTGGCGCGGGCCAACAGCAAGGATCTCCACCGTCTCGGCATGGCTGTTTCAAAAAAGGCCTGTGCAAGAGCGGTAGACCGGAACCGAATCAAACGCGTAATTCGTGAGTGTTTTCGTAACCGTATTGCCGGACAAGTGGAGGGTGAATCATTGGATTTTGTCGTCATGCCAAAACACACGGCTGTTGGCGAAACCAACCGGATGTTGGACAATTCACTTAACAAACACTGGCAAACACTAACCAGGAAAGCCGGCGATCGGCAAACAAGGACACAGACATAATGACAAACCTTCGTCCGATTTTGTTCATGGGCCTGCTCGTCGTTTCATTCCTGCTGTGGAATGAGTGGCAAAAAGAATACGGACCTCAACCCGTTGCCCCGCAACCGGTCACAGAAACCACCAGTCCGGCCTCACCCATCGACGCGTCCGGCATGTCGGATATTCCAACTGCGGGCCCTACCGAAACGGGCGATCTGCCGTCGGCGGAAGTGTTCAGCGATACCGTTGATACCGACGCGGCCAGTGCACAAGCAGAAATGTCGGGCGCCAGTGAGTTGATCACGGTGACAACCGACGTGCTCGAGATGGAAATAGATCTGGTAGGCGGCACTCTGGTTACAGCCAGGTTGCTCGATTATCCCGTCGATTTGGAAGTAGCTGACATCAAGGTGCGTTTATTGACACGTTCCGGCCCGGAAATGTTCATCGCACAATCCGGGCTGTTGAGTACCACTACCGCGCCCAACCACACCGCCCGCTACCAAACTGATATTTTCCAATACACATTGGGTCAAAATGCCGACGAAATCCGCGTACCGCTGACCTGGGATGACGGTAACGGCGTGCAGGTGACCAAGACTTTTGTTTTTAAACGTGGTCAATACGACATTCTGGTGCGCCACACCTTGAGTAACCAGAGCGGTGAGAACTGGACCGGCAGCCGTTATGAGCAGTTGCAGCGCTCGGTGATCCTCGACAAGGACGACGGTGGTTTTACTAACCCGGGAAGATACAGTTTCTTTGGCATCGGTTTTTACAGCCCACAAGAAAAATTTGAAAAAGTGAAGTTTGATGACGTGGCAAATGAGCCGTACGAACGCAGCTTCAGTGACGGCTGGTTGGCCATGATCCAGCACTATTTCTTTACCGCGTGGATTCCACCGGAAGGCCAGGTCAACAGCTACTCGACCCAGGTTTATTCACCCGAAGGATTCCCGCGTTATATTGCCCGCGCGGTATCCCCAGCGGTCAATGTTGCTGCCGGTGGCAAGCATGAGTTTGAAAGCCGTATCTACGTCGGACCGAAACTGCAGGACAAGCTTGACGATGTCGCTCCAGGGCTGGGTCACACGGTCAACTACGGCATCTTCACCGTGTTTTCAAAACCCTTGTTCTGGCTGCTTTCCCATATCCACAAGGTAGTAGGGAACTGGGGTTGGGCCATTTTATTGCTGACAGTGCTGATCAAGTTACTATTCTTCAAGTTAACCGAAGCACAGTACCGTTCGATGGCGCGCATGCGTAAATTGCAGCCACGCATCGAGCAACTCAAGGAACGTTATGGTGATGACCGTCAGCGCATGAGCCAGGCGATGATGGAGATGTACAAGACCGAGAAGGTCAACCCCTTGGGCGGCTGTCTTCCGATCCTGGTCCAGATTCCGATATTCATTGCGCTTTACTGGGTGTTGCTCGAATCCGTCGAATTGCGCCAGGCGCCGTTCATCCTGTGGATTCAAAACCTGACGGCGCGTGATCCGTACTTTATCCTTCCGGTGCTCAACGCGGTATTCATGATGGCGACCCAGCGCCTGACACCGACCGCGGGCATGGACCCCTTGCAACGCAAGCTCATGCAGTTCATGCCGATCGGATTTTCATTCATGTTCGCGTTTTTTCCGGCCGGCCTGGTGCTTTACTGGGCCACCAACGCCGGTCTGTCACTGGCGCAGCAGTGGTATATCACGCGAAAAATAGAAGCCAGCAGTTCTTAATCAGGATGAGTCAGCTTCGCTGCTAACCTACCGTTTTTCTTTTTTTAGATGTGATGCCAATATCACATCTGACGGAGCCTGAAGATCATTCTCTTGGCTGTCCCGGATATTCCTTCCCGGGACACGCTTGAGCCCGCATATTGCACCAGTCGGAAGTCCTATCACGGCTCTGGCTTGTTCAAACGCAACTGGACTTGGTCTTCCTTCAACCAATAGCTACGGCTATTGGTCTCAGTCCAGCCCGGCG
>JAPHTE010000118.1 GCA_026196445.1 Lysobacterales bacterium | reverse complement strand
TGGATCAGCCACCGGAGACAGACTGGCAAGGCGTGTTCCTTGCCAACGAAGTACTGGACGCACTGACGGTTGAACGATTTCGCCTCACCGAAGATGGCATCAGGCAAATGCAGGTGCGCGATGGCCACGATGGATTCGCTTGGCAAGAAGGGCCGTGCCCGCAAAAACTGCGAAATCAGGTCGACAATATCCTCTCGACGCTGGAAGAATTACCCGGCGCCGGCTATTGCTCGGAACTGAACCCGGACCTGGCTGCCTGGCTGGATGCTGTAACCTCAAAACTGACACGGGGACTGGCACTGTTTATCGACTATGGCTACACACGACGCGACTATTATGCGCCCTACCGCCGCGACGGCACACTGGTTTGCCATTACCGGCACCGGGTGCACAGCGATCCATTCCAATGGCCGGGCCTGACAGATATCAGTGCTTCGGTGGACTTCACTGCGCTGGCGGAAGCGGCAGATGACTGCGGGCTTGAAGTTTGCGGCTACACCACCCAGGCCATGTTCCTGCTCTCCAGCGGCCTGGACGAGATCATGGCCGGATTTGAGGACCTCAGCGAAACTGAGCGCCTGGCCATGAACAACCAGGTCCGGCGCCTGACGCTTCCGGGCGAGATGGGCGAACGCTTCCAGGTCATGGCGCTGGGACGCGGATTGGAAAACGAGCCGTGCGAAGATCTCCGGGGGTTCAAGCACGCTGATTTGCGATACAGGCTTTAGTCAGTAAATAAATTGCAGCTGTACCATTTATTTGGATAGGAGGGCCGGGACGAGTATTTAGAGTCTGTTGTAGTTCCACATGTTATCCATTCCGGGTTTGGTGTTTCCTCCAGAAACCTTACACAACAGGGATATTGTGGAAGAGCCTACAGGGATGTATATACGGCGTGTTTCTGGAGGAAACACCACATCCGGGATGGGATTCACTCCACAAATCACCTTACTGGGTACCGCTATGACTTTGGGAGTCCGGCGATGGCCTCGGTACGCGCCTCGTGCAAGCGTTTGCCGACTTCCGGCCCGCTGAGGCCTTCCAGGCCCAGGTCCCTGGCCAGAACGGTGGCGCTGGCCTGGTAAGCCCGTTGCAGGAACTCACCCTGGGGATAAGCACTGTCCTGGCGCCCGCCACGACCGCGGTAGTCGGCCTCGCAAGCAGCGATAAAGCCGGGCAACACATCCGGTTGACGGAATACATCGAGACGCTCCAAAAGGCGCAGCACGGTTTGTGGTCGGGATTCCATAATCCGGTGGCAGTTCAGGTGATCCAGGCACACCTTGCGGGCCAGGTCGTGCATGGCATTTGGTGCCCTGAGCCGGGCACAAACGGCGTCCACTAGCGGTACACCCGCCTTTTCGTGCCCGATATGCGACGGCCACTCACTTTTTCTTGTGATGCCCTTGCCGAGATCGTGCAACAACACCGCGAAAACCACCCCAACCGATCCCTGGTGCAGGCCTGCCGCTATATCCAGCGCCATCAGCAAATGTGCACCGGTGTCGATTTCCGGATGATATTTTTTCGGTTGCGGTACACCGAACAGCGCCTCGACTTCCGGCAGCAATACCTGCAAGGCGCCACATTCACGCAGCACCTCGACAAACACAGACGGGGCTGGTGTTGCCAGGGCACGTTCAATCTCGCGCCAGGTTCTTTCCGCGGCCAGGTGCTCCACTTCACCGGATAGCGTGATGTCACCCATCAGCGTCATGGTCTCCGGGTGCACCTTAAAACCAAGATGGGCAAACCGCGCGGCGAAACGTGCCACCCGCAACACCCGCAAAGGGTCCTCCACGAAAGCGCCGGACACGTGACGCAGAACCTTGTTTTGAAGATCTGCCTGCCCGCCATACGGGTCCACCAGGCGGCCGTCCATATCCCTGGCCATGGCGTTGATGGTCAGGTCCCGGCGCTGCAGGTCCTCTTCCAGGCTCACACCGGGGTGAAAATCAACCGCGAAGCCGTGATATCCGTGACCCTGTTTCTTCTCGGTCCGGGCCAGGGCATACTCTTCGCCCGTTTCCGGGTGCAGAAAAACCGGGAAGGAAGCGCCGACCTGCCTGTAGCCGCTGGCCAGCATCTCGTCCGGGCTACTGCCGACCACCACCCAGTCCCGCTCACCCGCGGGTAACCCCAGCAAAGCGTCACGCACGGCACCCCCAACCAGGTAAGTACGCATGGCGCTCAAACAGGCGGCCGTTTTCTAAAAGACTGCAAACGGCGCTGGTGGACTGATCCGGTCAGGTAATCCGGCACCACCAGGTCGATTGCCTTTGGCTCCACGCCAAAGCAAGCGAGGTCATTTGCATCACTGGTGTTGTCCGTTTGCAGTGATTTGTAGTTGTCCCAGGAAAGGGGTTTACCCGGCACCAGGTTCATTACTGCCGCCATTGCCGCAGAGAGTGGCCGTGGCAAACCAACGATCACGCAGCGAGCACCGATGGTGTCCGCCGTCCATTTCACCAACTCCTTGAGTGAGTAGCTCAAGGGGCCCGCCAGTTCAAAACGCTTACCCCAGGTCATGGGATCGTCCAGTGCTGCTGCGATGGCGGTTGCAACATCACCAGCGTACACCGGTTGCAAGCGTGCATTGGGGCAAGCAAGCGGCATAACCGGCGCCAGCCGGAGCATCATCGCAAAGCGGTTGAAGAATTCGTCACCCCGTCCAAATATGACAGACGGCTGGAAAATGCTGACATTCAGGTCATCAGCGGCGAGCAACAGATCTTCCGCCTGGCCCTTGCTTTGCAGGTAATGGCTGCTGCCTTCACCGGCGTTGAGTGCGCTGACGTGCAACAGGCGTGATACGCCAGCCGCGTGGCAAGCGTCGATGACACTTCTCACCAGTTCCACGTGCGCCTTGTGAAAGCCTTTTCCCCCACGTCCGCTTTCATTCAGTATGCCGGCCATGCTGATGACGGCGTCGGCGCCACTGAACTGGTTGGCGAGGGCCTCTTTATCGTAAACATCGGCCTGGACCAGGTGCACGCCGGGTAATAAGTTGAGCGTGCTGCGATGGGCCGCGTTTCGCGTCAACACCTCGCAGTGGTGGCCGTCGTCCGTCAGCGCCCGCAACACGTACCTGCCAAGAAATCCACTGCCGCCAAGCAATACGATCCGCATATCTGGTGTCCTCATTCAACCTGGCCCTGGCATTCCACGCCAGCAATGCCACCTACCCTTATCTTACCGGAATCGAGGTCGGGCATCCTCGCTGAAATACGGGTGACCGGTTCGCCCATGCGCCAGGCGTATAACGTACTAAATGCCAACACGCGTGGAATGTAATCACGTGTTTCAAAATATGGCAGCGTATCTATCCAGACCGCCGCTTCACCACGTGGACGGGAATCGAGCCACTTTTTAACGGCATTCGGGCCAGCGTTGTACGCAGCCGAGACCAGTACCGGGTTGGCCGAAAACTCCCTGACCAGTTCCGCCATGTAGGCCGTGCCGATCGGCAAGTTACCCTCGGCCGTCTGCAATTGTGAACTACCCTGCCAGGCAAGGCCGTGTTTCCTGGCCACCCGCCTGCCGGTCGCCGGGGTGACCTGCATCAGGCCGAGTGCGTTCGCAGATGATCGCGCGGTCTCGAGCATTGCGCTCTCCGAGCGAACGGTACCGAACACCCAGGCCGGGTCCAGCCCGTTGGCCACCGCATGACGTTTGATTTCGGCTTGCCAGGCCAGTGGAAACCGCCAGTCGTAGAACTGCAGGTCACCACTGTTACCGAGTGCAAAAATTGCCCTGTCGTGCCAGCCCTCGCTATTTGCCAGGGCTGCGGCGAAGGCCAGGTCCTGGTTATCCAGCTTTCCCGCTGCCAGCGACCATTCAGCCACAGCCCAGTTGTCCAGGCCGGCTTTACGCAGTTCCAACGCCCGCCTGAAGCCCTCCATGCCGGCTATACGTCCAATTTCTGTCGTGTCAATATCCGCTTGCAACGGGCATATGTTATACGCCAGCCCCATTTCATCGGCCGACAGGAATCCATAGTAATTGGCCTTGCTTGCAAGGCGTCTCAGACCGTGGGACTCCCCGCCCTGGGCCTCACGCAAACGGGCCTGGGCAAGCCAGTACTGCCAGCGGTCATCGTTGCGTGTTTCCGCCGGCATCTGCCCGATCACTGCGGGCAGTGCTTTCCAGTCGCTGGTGCTGAGCAGAAACCGGGCCCACCACTCCAATAGCTGTGAGTCGCGTTGAGCCATCGGTACGTTTTGCATGCGGCTGGCCGTCTCATCTTCGAGCATAACGGCCGAATAGAGCGCAATATCCCGCCACAGCGAATTCCTGCGGACATCATCCCAATTGAAGTGGGCAGCCAGCGGTTCGAATTTTTCCGCGGCTGCCGTGGCATCTCGGCGTGCCAGTTTGCGTATTGAAATAGCGGCTATTTCGCGGGTTATCCTGTTGTTCTGCCAGCGTGTCAGACGCTGGGCCTGGGCAAAACCGCCAGAGCTCAGTCTGCGCCAATCGTCCAGCCACCTGCGCTGTGCTGATGGCACAAAACGCGCAAGGTACCTGACCAGGCTGCGGTTGTTCTCCGCCATGGCCAGGTAAATCCTTTCCCAGGCCAATTTCTCACTGATTCCGCCGTTTTTAATCAGCCAGGTAAATGGTACATCGCATTCGTCCGGTTGCGAACGACCTACCGTCCACAACCTCTGTATCTCGGCCTTAACGCTCGACGTTTGCCCGAGTATGATCCTGGCCCGTGCCACCTGGCACTGGAGCGCTGTGTCATCGACACCATTGGAATACGCCAGCAATTCGGACCAGCGGCCACGTTGCGCCAGTGCTTTCAACCAGGTCCTGCGCAGGCCAGGCTCAAAAGCCCAGTCCCGGTGTGCGTCGAGAAAGGCTGCCATTTCAATGCTGTCCACGCCGGCGCGGCGGTTGCGATAATCCTCGTATTGCAGGTAGGGGTATAACAAATAGCCGGTCAACCCATCCTTGATGCGGGCAAAACTGGCGTGGTCACCTTTGCCGGCTGCTGCCCAGGCAGTCTTGAACTGCTCCAGGTCGCCCGCCGGGACTGCCCCCCACAAGGTGGGAGCACACAGCACCAGGCACAGGGCCAGCAGGCGGCCTGCCCGCCGGTGAGTTTGCGCGGCCGGACCGGTGCTTGATTTTGCAGGGCGATTCAGGGACAGTTTCAAAAACGGGTTCGATGTGGGTGTCATGGGAACAATTTATGCAATCGCCGTGCAGGCAGCAAGCCAATTCTTGGAATCCCCGCCACAGTCGATGGCGGACCGGTGATCTGGCTTGAATACGCGATAACGGGTTTATTCGCCGGTTTCCTGGCGGGTTATCTCGGTATTGGCGGTGGCCTGGTGCTGGTACCGGTATTGAGTTGGCTGTTCAGCCGTGACCCGGCCACGGCCGCCATGGCCGTGCAGATGGCGGTTGCCACGTCATTGGCCACGATGCTGTTCACCTCGATGAGCTCACTGCTCGCGCACCACCGGCGCGGTGCCATCATGTGGGCCCTCGTCCGGCAGATGCTGCCAGGGCTGCTGGCCGGCGCCCTGCTCGGCAGCCTGATTGCTCACTGGATCGGTAATGTTGCACTGGGTATCGTATTCGGCATATTTGCCCTGCTGGTCGGCCTGCAAATGCTGCGTGGCGCCCGGCGCCCTGGCAACCAACCATTACCCGGTCCTGTGCCGGTTACCGCGACCGGCTTTGGCATCGGGATGATGTCCAGCCTGCTCGGTATTGGTGGCGGCAGCATGACCGTGCCCTGGTTGCTGTGGCACGGGCAACAGGTCCAGAAATCCATCGCCACTGCAGCTGCCTGCGGTTATCCGATCGCCGTGGCTGGAACCATTGGCTTCGTGCTACTGGGTGATCGGCACGCAGTTGTGCCAACCCTGGGTTACGTGCACCTGCCGGCACTCGCGGGTGTGGCGCTTTTTAGTGTTTTTGGGGCTCCGCTGGGAGTCTCGGCGGTACACCGGAGTTCACCGTTGCTTGCAAGGCGTTTGTTTGCCCTGTTCCTGTTGGTGGTGGCGGTCAGGATGCTAACGCCTTGACCGGGCGCGTCGACAAGCTCCGCTGCAGACAGACGTCCTATTCAGAAACAGGCAGGATGATCGTGGTGCAGGCGCCACCGATCGCGCGATTGTGGATGGTGATGCGTCCGTCGTGCTCGGAGACGATCTTGCGGCAGATGGCCAGGCCGAGGCCGCTGCCACTGGCTTTGAAGGTCACGTAGGGCTCAAATGGTTTTTCCAGAACCGCCTCGGGGTATCCTGGACCACGGTCGCTGACTTCCATTTCAAGCCATTTACGACCCGCCTGCGTAATCAGGCGCGTATGTATATGGACTTCCGCGTTCCTGTCTTTTGGTACCGCTTCACTGGAGTTGGCGATCAGGTTGTGTAACAACTGTCGGAGTTGTCCGCTGTCTGCCGAGAAACCCGGCGGTCCTGAGATCAGTTTCAAGTGGAAGCGGACCCGCTGGTCCTCGTGCTTGTACAACTCAACGACCTCCTGCACCAATTCATCGAGTTGCAAAGATTCCCGGTTCAGTTGCGGACCTTGGGCGTAATCACCAAAGGCATCGACCAACGAACGTAAAGCCTCGACCTGGGCTACGATTGTGCCAGTAGCGGAATCGAGTATGCCGCTGTCTTTTTCATCCAGCTTGCTCATCAATTTCATGCGTAACCGTTCTGCCGCCAACCGGATGGGGGTCAGCGGATTCTTGACCTCGTGCGCCAGGCGGCGGGCTACCTCCGCCCAGGCCGCTTCACGTTGCGCCTGGTTGAGCATGGTCACATCGTCAAAAACAATCACCGTGCCACCCACGTGACTGATTTCACTGCCGAGACGCGAACCGCGAACCAGCAACACCGTCGTGCGGCCATGCGCCTGCAGACCGATCTCCCGCTGCCACTCGGTGGGGCCTGGTTTCATTTGCCTTCCGATCAGTTCCGCCAATGGTGCCAGGTAGCGCGCCTGCGTGGCACATTCGGCCAGGCTCTTACCGGTAAAAAAGCCATCCGGCATACCGAGAATCTCCTCGGCCGCTGAATTGGCTGTGACTACTTTCTGATCATTGTCCACGGTCAGCACACCGGCCGTCAGGCTGCCGAGCACCGTTTCGAGATATTCGCTCTGCAACTGCAATTGTGCCCGGGAATGCTCCGCCTCTTCACTGGCGTTGGTCAGGGCCTCGGTCATCTCGTTGAAGGACTGCACCAGAAAGCCCAACTCGTCCCGGGTCTCGGTCTGGATCGCATAGGTCAGATCGCCGGCCGCTACTTCGCGCGTCGCCTGTGCCAGTTTAGAAATCGGCGTGACCATCTTGCGGGACACGTTGAGCGCCGCGAGTATTGCCAGCAACACGGTCAACAGCAATACCAGCGACAGGATCAATACGAAACTCTGTGTCAGCGGCTCACGCAGGAAATCAAGACGCTGGAAGCGTTGATGCTCTCGCTGAATTTGCTCCGTCAGCGTGGTAATGGACTCTGGCAGGGGGTAGATCGCCTGCAACAGGTAACCCCGGCTGCCCGGTGCACCGCTGGCCAGGCGCTGGATGACGCGGATCTGCTGGACACCCTCGGTGACGGGCTCGACGGCTGCGAACTCGCCACGGTCCCTGACCTGCAACAGGGCGTGGTCGGCCGGACGCTCAGGCAGGTCGGCCAACATGTTGATGTTGGCGCTGGCAACCAGCCGTCCGTCATCGGTCAATACCGACAACTCCAGGGGCCCGGCGTTGCTGACGTGGGCCAGCAGCGTGCCACGCACGGCATCGGCGTCGTCATCGGGGTTATCGATTTCCCGCCGCAGGCGTTGTACCTGGTTCCTGACCTCGAGCGTACGGTTGTCGAGGAACTGCTGGCCAAGCTCCAGCGAATCGGCCAAAGCCTCCTCGACACCGACGTTAAACCAGCTGTTTACCGTCTGGGTCAGGAAATAGGCGGAGAAAAAATACACGATCAGGGCCGGCGGTAATGACAGGACCAGGAAATACCTGACCCAGCGGGCTGACAACAGGGCGCCGGATACGTGCTCCCGGATGTTCCTGGTCAATGAAATGACCCGGTGCAGGATCGCAGCCGCGACCACCAGCAGGGCGAAGATGGTCAATACCAGGACCCAGAAATAGGGTTGGTTCAGGCCCTCGGCATCCTGCCGGGCATTGCTGACCAGGATCAATGACGCAAGCAGCACCACAAGCGCCAACGCGATTGGCAATACCCGCAATACGAGACGTCTCACGCGTTTAGTTCGAAAGGCCATACCGACCACTCCGAGTCATGTTGCCATTGCGCTGAATACCAGGTCGGCAGCCGCATTGGCGCCGGCAGGCGGCTCTCGTCCAGACGGATACGGGTGCGCAGTTCGTAACTACCTGGTGGCAATGGCCCGGTATCCAGCCTGACATCCAACTCGGCCAGTGCTGCAAACAAGTGCCGTAAGCGTGGAAACGCCCACTTTTCGCCACTGCGGTCATCCTGCAACTGGTAGCTCTCGTTCAATGGCAGGTAACGCAACATGTAAAGCCTGGTATCACGCCGCACGGCGATCATGTTGTTGTCACTACGTAGTTCCATTTCCAGGCTGATCGTCAGGGTGATGCCATGTTCAAGCGCCTCGCGAGCCTGCTCGCTCAATTCAAGACCCTGCCGCAGATGAACATCGAGGGACTTGTAGGCGCTTGTGACCGACACGTCGTTGATCGTGAAGCTGTAACCCGGCGTATCCGCTCCACCACACGCGGTAAGACCCAGCACCATGAGACTAAGCAGATTTGCGCAAAACCGCATAAAAAAATCCGTCCATCTGAGCTTCACCGGGCAATACCTGCCGCCCGCGCGGCTCGACCAGGCCCCATTCTACAGCAGGAGTCTGATCAGATGCGTCCGGGTGTTGCGCCAGGAAGTGTTGGATTTGCTGACTGTTCTCGCACTTCAAAACCGAACAGGTTGCGTACACCAGGCTTCCTCCGGGCTTGAGCAAGGGCCACAGGGCCGCCAGCAAGGCTCGTTGGGCCTGCACAGATTTGTTTACCTGTTCGGGTTTGCGAAGCCACTTGATTTCAGGGTGCCGGCGTATGACGCCAGTGGCAGTGCACGGCGCATCCAGCAGGATCTTGTCAAATGGTTTGCCGTCCCACCACTCATCGCTTGACGATGCATCAGCAACCCTGATGTCTGCGCGCAAACCCAGCCGCGCCAGGGACTGGCGGATTTTTTCTGCACGCCCTGCTTGCCGATCCAGGGCAAGCAAATCCAGTTTGGTGCAGGATTCCAGCAGGTGCGCGGTTTTGCCGCCAGGAGCGGCGCAGGCGTCAAGCACGTGTTCCCCTGGCCGTGGCGCCAACAGATCTTTCGCCAACTGGGCAGCAGGATCCTGCACGGAAAACCGGCCCTCGGCGAAACCTGGCAGTTGCTCTACGCCTGACGCTGGATCGATGCTGACAGCATCGGCGGCATACGGATGTTCATTGAACGTATAACCAGCCGCCACGAGTTCTGCCAGCAGGTTCTCCACACCATCACGGCGGCGGTTGATACGCAGCCACATGGGCGCCTTCCGGTTGTTGGCATCGAGTATCGCCTGCCAGTGATCGGGCCAGTCTGCCTGGATTGCCTCCCGCAACCAATCAGGGTGGGCAAACCGCTGTTCGGTGTCCTGCAATCGCCTCAACAACCCGGCTTGCTCACGCTGGAAACGTCTCAACACGGCATTGATCAGTCCAACCGCCCAGGGTTTGCCGATCAGCCGGGCACAACCGGCAGTTTCATTGACAGCCGCGTGACTCGCAACCTGGTCGTGCCAAAGTTGTTGAAGACCCAGCCAGATCAGCCGTACGACATCCTGGTCGCGTCTTTTGAGTGGTTTTTCGAGTAACTCACCGGCCAACCAGTCCAAAGCCCCCAGCCAACGCAGCACACCGTAAGCCAAGTGCCGCGCCAATGCGTAATCCCTTTTGTCATCAAGCCGAGAAAACGCTCCACTATCGGTCAGGTTCTGACCGTCATCCAGCACGTCTGACAGCGCGGATAACGCCGCCAGGCGCGGGTTTCTTCGTTTGCCTTTGTTCGCTGACAATATCGTTACCAATCCCTGGGCGCGTGGGCGCGCAAAAGTTCTTCTGCTGTCATACGCTGACCACCGGCGCGCTGGATCTCCAGTAATTTCAGGGATTGTTCCGCCGTGGCAACAGTGATGGACTGCGGGCCGATGAAAACCTGCCCCGGCTCGCTGCCTTCGCAATCATCCACGACCTCGGCCCGCCATACACGCAAACGTTGACCGCCGATCACGCACCACGCCACCGGCCATGGGTCGAAGGCCCTGACCCGGCGCTCCAGCACCACTGCCGGTTGCCGCCAGTCCAGTTCCGCCTCCGCCTTGCTCAATTTATGCGCATAGGTGGCCTTGGCATGGTCCTGTTCCACCGGTTCGGGTAACGATTCTGCCATGGCCTGATCGATACAGTGTTGCAGGGCCTTCGCTCCCATCGAGGCCAGGCGGTCGTGCAGGATACCAGTCGTGTCCGCCGGGCCGATGGGCGTGATGAGTTGGTGGAAGACCGGACCGGTATCCAGCGCTGGTTCAACCCGCATGATGCAAACGCCGGTCGTTTCATCGCCCGCCTCTATCGCGCGGTGGATCGGCGCCGCACCACGCCAGCGCGGAAGCAGTGATGCGTGAATATTCCAGCAACCCAGGCGGGGGGCACCCAGCAAACAGGTCGGTATCATCAGTCCGTAGGCAATGACGACCATCAAGTCCGCGTTTTTTTGCAGCAGTTTTTCCTGCCAGGCCGAATCCTTCAAAGTCTCGGGTTGCAGCACTTCGAGCCCGTGTTGCTGCGCCAGTTGCTTGACCGGTGGAGCACGAAGGCGTTTACCGCGGCCTGCCGGCCGGTCCGGCTGGGTCAGCACCCCCGCCAGGTCATATCCTCCATCGATCAGGGTCTGCAATGACGGCAGGGCAAACTCGGGCGTGCCGGCGAATAACACGCGTAATGGTTGATTTGGCTTGTTCAAGTTAGGAACCCGTTAGATAACGAGATGATCCTCAGCTTCCTTGGCAGCGGCCTTGCGCTGTTTTTCCAGCTTTTTGCGCACCATGTTGCGTTTCAGCGGCGACAGGTAATCGACAAAAAGACGGCCGACGAGGTGATCCATTTCGTGCTGGACACACACAGCGTGCAGACCTTCGAGTTGTTCCTCGAACTTCTCGCCATCAGCGTTGAGGGCCCTTACAATTATGTTTTCTGCCCGTTTGACGTTAGCATAAATACCCGGCACGGATAAACACCCCTCCTCGTGGACCTGTTCACCTTCGCGCTCCATGATTTCCGGGTTGACGTACACCCGTGGCTGGTCCTGGGTTTCACTGACATCCAGTACCAGCAAGCGCTTGTGGACATTGACCTGGGTTGCCGCCAGGCCGATCCCGCGGGCCGAATACATGGTTTCAAGCATGTCTCCTACCAGTGTCTTGAGGTCTTCATCAAAGCTTTCCACCGGTTCTGCAACGGTTTTCAAGCGTGGATCCGGAAATTCTAAAATCTTCAGTTTTGCCATGTGTTACTGAGCCTGATAAATAATTTACGTGAACTTTTGCACCGCAGGAATTATGATAGCTAATGACGAACACTGTTCGCCAGTGAAGAATAATGACCGCATCGGTCAAGATGGCTGGATGCCTACTATATGGGGAAAGGACTGTGATTAAGAAAATTTTTCACCTTATCCTGGTGGCGATGTT